>JAFVRI010000257.1 GCA_017504335.1 Clostridia bacterium | reverse complement strand
GATGCCCGAAAGACGCTGCTCCTTGACCTCGCCAAGGCACAGGATCACCTTCATGCCGGCAGCCAGAGCAGCCTTGGTGCGAAGGTTCACGGTTTCGTCGGTTTCACCGAAGTACTGACGGCGCTCGGAGTGACCGATGATCCCGTATTCCACGCCGCATGCGGTAAGCATCTGCGCGGAGACCTCACCGGTGTACGCGCCTTTTTCTGCAAAGTGCACGTTCTCGGCGCCGATCTTGATGTTGGAGCCCTTGGCAGCCTCCTGCGCGGCGGCAATGGTCACGTAGGGAGCGCAAAAGATCACGTCGCAGTTGTCTTTGCCTGCCACAAGGGGCTTGATCTCATTGATAAATGCGGGTGCTTCCACGGGAGTGAAGTTCATTTTCCAGTTGCCCGCGATCACAGTTCTTCTTTTCATGGGATTCATGGTCGTATCTCCTTTGAATTACTTGTCAAGCAGGCATGCAATACCGGGAAGCTCCAGACCCTCGAGGAATTCGAGAGACGCTCCGCCACCGGTGGAGATGTGGGTCATCTTGGGACCAAAGCCCAAACGCTCCACAGCCTCTGCGGAGTCACCGCCGCCAATGATCGAAACCGCGCCGGACTCTGCAACTGCCTTTGCAACTGCCTCGGTACCTGCGGCAAAGTTCTTCCACTCGGAAACACCCATCGGGCCGTTCCAAACCACGGTGCCGGCGCCCTTGATGGCCTCGGTATAGATCGCCGCGGTCTTGTCACCGATATCCAGACCCATCCAGTCGGCAGGGATCTTGTCGGAATCTACCACGTAGTTCTCGGTGTTTTCGTCGTATTCCTTACCAATGCGGTTGTCCACGGGAAGCAGGAACTTCACGCCCTTGGCCTCTGCCTTTGCCATCATCTCTTTTGCAAGGTCGATCTTGTCGGTCTCGCAGATCGAGGTACCAACCGAGTAGCCCTTTGCGGCAAAGAAGGTGTACGCCATACCGCCGCCGATGATGAGGGTATCGCACTTGTCAAGCAGGTTCTGGATCACGCCAATCTTATCGGAAACCTTTGCGCCGCCCAGGATGGCAACGAAGGGACGCGCGGGATCTGCCAGAGCCTTACCCATCACGCCGATCTCCTTCTGGATCAGGTAGCCGCAAACAGCAGGCAGATAGTCTGCCACACCTGCGGTGGAGGCGTGTGCGCGGTGTGCGGTTCCAAACGCATCGTTTACAAACAGACCGCCCTCGCCTGCAAGGTCAGCCAAAGCCTTTGCAAATGCGGGATCGTTCTTGGTCTCACGCGCGTCAAAACGAACGTTTTCGATCAGCACGCAGGTGCCGTTTTCCATAGCGGCAATCTTTGCCTTGGCATCGTCACCAACAATGTCGGAGGCAAATGCAACCTTGCCGCCAAGCTCGGCGTTGAGACGGTCGGCAACGGGCTTGAGCGAGAATTTCACAGGATCGTTCTTCAAAGCCTTTTCCTTCAGCTCTGCGGTAACGGCAGCTCTCTCTGCCTCGGGCAGCTCGTCCACCTTCTTCTGCTCCTTTTTGTCGAGCTTGAAGTTGGGGGTGAAGATGGCATGGGGCTTGCCCATGTGGGAGGAGAGGATCACCTTAGCACCCTTTTCCATCAGATACTTGATGGTGGGCAGAGCGCCAACGATTCTCTTATCGGAGGTAATCACGCCGTCCTTCATGGGAACGTTGAAGTCGCAACGAACAAATACCTTTTGTCCGGCGGAGATAACAACGTCTTCAATCGATTTCTTGTTGTAAGTCATGATTTTCAATTTCCTTTCCAATTTATAGGTGAAAAAAATTCCAGACACATATATGATAACACAAAAACCAAAAATTATCAATAGGGATTTGTGAAAAAATTAGCAATTTCAAAATTTTATTCCAAAAAAGATTCCCCCGTCGCCCACAATGCGGGCGGCGGGGCATTTGACAACTTATTCCGTCGGATTCTCGACATACGGGGTCAGGCCGAAGGATAATAACCATTCTTCTGAAGGTTTTTCCGTAAGATCAGAGAGAGTGATGCTATAGTAGAGGTCACCCTCGATACAATTCATTCTCATGTATTCAATCTCTCCATTAGAATTACTACCTTCATAGACCGTAAACATCTTGTTTCCGCTTTGCAATGTATATTGCGTTTGATATAAATGAGAGTTAGACGAAGAATCGCAAGCTAATTGATATTGTTCTTCCGTATAGCATGTAATATAGCCATAAGCAGTTTCATCTACCTCTATGTAAAACGAGTATGATTCGCTCCACCAACGAACCGTCGAAGAAACCACATCCTCGGGCAAGACCGGAACAAACAGATTGTTAAAATTGCAAATTTTAAATCCAATATCGTTTTTCTCAAAAGCAACCACAATGATTGCTTTGGCATAATCCGACAGAGTACCTTTGGTTACGTGATCCTTCCACTCTGTTATAGAATCAAACATCACCCAAGCCTCCTGAGGGGGGTACGTATACGTATGATTTAAAACATTATCAAACACCAAATAATGATTGCCATCAACGGTAATCAAGGAATAGTCCGGGCGAGTTGGATCCTTTGTCCCTATTCCGGATTCAATTTCCGTATCTTCTACACTCTCCGTTTCGGTGTTGGTATCCTTCATCGTATCCGATTCGGTGTCCGAGCTCGTATCGATATCGTTTCCGTTATTCGGATCACATCCGGCAAAAGCAAGTACCATCCATATGGAAAGTAGAATGCATAAAAATTTTTTCATCTTAGTTCACCTCCCGGTATAGCAAGTTGTATATTTGGCGCAAATGATTGATATCTGTGGGGTTCAAATAGAAATTCCCCGGTTCCCCCGCCGCCCACAATGCGGGCGGCGGGGGGAGAAATTTTCGTCCAATGAACACCTATTTAGTCTTTATACCAAAAATCCGCAGGGTATTTTCCCTCTAAGTAATCGTACATTTCACTCATGTCGGCAATCCAAAAATACGGATAACCGTATTCATCCTCATAAGTATCGTCCAAAGAATAGTGGTTTTGATCCCAAAGCGAAAAGCGAAAAACCTTGCCATCTTCGGTATGGATGTCCACAGAATAGGCAACACCGTAATTTCCCCGTGTGCTCTCTCCTTTGGTTCCGTTTGCGGCGGTAACGAATCCCATCAGCGCTGTAATCGTTTCTTTGTCAGTAATGGTAATTGCACCTTTACGATACCCCATGTAGCAGAGAGAGATAGACTGCACGTTTTCAATTCCGTCCGCAAAGAGTGGCTCATGTGTTTCCGGTTCTTGATTCGGATCACCTGTCAAGGAACCACACGAAACAAGAGCAAAAATCAGCAAAAATAATCCTATGCATTTCAGTGTTTTTTTCATAACGTTACCTCCTTTCAATTGGAAACAAACACAGGGGACGGTTCTCTGTGTCCTTTTCCATTTTTAACATTTTTTACAACATTGAAACTGCCACATTTGTTCCGCAATCCCGATTGGCAATCAACCAACCGTTCTTACCTGTTCCAGATCAACACCAACCCCATGCTTAAAATTTTGTAAAAGCGTTTCGTCATTTCCCTTTCCTCCTTCTCTCTTCCAAATTTCAGAAATTGCCTGCCAAAAAGCAAAAAAACGCGCAAAGCTGCAGGCTCTCCCCGCATTTGCGCGCATATCTCGATCGATACCGATTCATTTTCCGATTGACCACGTTCTCGCCATAGAAAAGCTCTCGGCACCGCACGTTTGCGCGGATGTCAGGGCGTTTGCTTGT
>JAFVRI010000256.1 GCA_017504335.1 Clostridia bacterium | reverse complement strand
TATTGTATAAGGGTGTCGAATGGTAAGCCCGGCGGCAAGCAACAGTTTATAAATACTACATATAAGCCGCCCAAAGAGCTTAACACAAGAGCCGCTGAGAAAGCTGCAAGAGAGTTTGCGGAAATGTTTGAGTTGTCTGTGCGGAACGGAATGTATGTTCCCGGAAAGAAAGCTAAAAAAACTGACATCTCCGCGCTGGGCATGACTCTATCTGCTTTCGTAAATGAGTATTATTATAAGAAGGTAACCAATAGACTTTCGCCCAACACCGTCCGATTTTACCGCTCGGTCATTGATCAGTTTATTTTGCCTTCGTTCGGTAATATTAGGGTTAAGGATATTTCGTCGCAACACCTTCAGTCTTTTATAGACTACCTTGTTGCACCGGGTTCGCGATTTGATGAAGAAAATACAGAACCGTTGTCACCAGCTACGGTGAAAAGATACGCTACGGTTTTCTCGTCGGTTATGACGGAAGCTTTTAAGATGGGGTTTGCTGAAAAAGATGTTCTTCATCAGCAATACGTTGAGTATCCGAAGATCTATAAAAAACAGTTCCAGGCATATGACAGTGATGAAGTAAAGATTTTTTTTGAAGGATTAAATGAAGAATCGCCAAAAACAAAAGCACTGTTGTACACGTCTCTGCTCCTCGGCTTGAGAAGAGGGGAAGTGGTCGGACTAATGTGGTCGGACTTTGATTTCAAAAAGAATAGCTTAAGCGTAAATAGAAGCGCTTATAAAATCAAAGGAGAGAAACAGTCGGTTAAAACTCCAAAATCAAAAAGCAGTGTTAGAACGGTATTTTATTCAGACGAATATGCTGAAGCGTTGTTAGAATGGCGAATGCAACAGCAGATTGAACGCGAGAGAGCCGGAATACGTTGGAAGGAAGAAGGCTTTGTCTTCACAGGTGACGACGGCGATATGATGAGTTTGTACTCGTTAACGCGCATTTGTGCTGAATATGAGGAAAAGTGCGGCTTGAGACATCTTAAGCTTCACGGATTGCGTCATACTTGCGGATCGCTTATGATAAAAAACGGCGTAGATATCGAAACTGTTAGGAGTATGTTCGGTCACGAAAGCATCAGAACCACCCAACAGTATCTTTCGTCGTATGATAGCGCAAAGAAACGCGCTGCTGATGTCTTAATGAATTCAATTTTAACTTAGAAAGGAATATCAAATGAAGGTTTTAACATTGCCACAAGCTGTTGAAGAAATTCGACGTTTAGATCCCGGTTCTGCAGTCAATGTGACAATGTTAGACCGTTTGATTAAAGATAAGCATATTCCTTGCGGAAGCCGAGGCGTCCGAACCGTCATTGAATGGCATACATTGATCGCTTCACTCAATGAAATCCTGCATTTCACCGGGGAAACATTTCTTCCGAAGATTCGATCCATAAGGAGCGCAGCAGCAGAGTTGAAGGAGTTAAAGTCAGAAACGGGAATTGCCGAGGAGCATATCAGAAGGTGCGTAGCCGATGGTAAAATCGGTTTTATATCGATCGGAAATCGTTGCTATGTTGCTATGCAGAATTTCTCTCCGCCTTATGCTAATGCTTTGGTATATGGAACGAGTCAGAGCAGGACGAAAAGAGAATTCGTAAGGAATAATATTATGGAACAATTAAGTACAACAATTTCTGCGAGTACTGCAGTTCCTATTGTAAGAAGAAAACGAGTATAATAAGTGAAGCGGAAAGGCGAGCCCTTCCGCTTCATTTTACTTAGAAGGCCTTCGAAATAAAACTTTCAAAGGTCTGTGCGGCATGTCGATCTGTGCTTTCGAGCGCATGCACATAGATGTTTGTTGTGTCTATATCGCTGTGTCCTAAACGAGTAGATACAGTTTTTATATCACATCCATTTGCTAAAAGCATAGTTGCGGATGTGTGGCGCAGACCATGAAACTTAAGATGCCTTATGCCGTGTCGTTTTAAAAACTTTGAGAATTGTTTTGTTGGGGTGTGGGGGTTCATAACATAACCGTCTTCTTCAGTAAAAACATAATTGAGATTTTTCCATCCGTCGCCCAAGAAAGATTTATGACGATCTTGCTGGGCTTTGTATGCCTTTATCGTTTGGCAGAGTTGCTCAGGTATGGAAATGGTACGAATACCGTATTTTGATTTGGGCTCTTTTTCTTGAGCTTTGCCGTTTTTAGGCTTGTAAATACTACGTCTTACGTGTATTTTCTGACCTTCAAGATCGATGTCGTTCCATTTCAAGCCCACAATTTCACCTCTGCGCATTCCGGTGAATATCGCTATTTCGATAAGCGTTCTGATGTTTATCGGTTCTGTCTCAAGAGCTTTGAGTATATCACTAACCTCTTCAAGGGTATAGACTTCAAGCTCAGTGTGTTGTTCTTTGGGAAACTCTATTTTTCTGGAGTTTCCAACGTCTTCATCGATAAAATCAAGCTTATATGCCATAGTCAAGATCGAGCGAAGTACAGTTGTATATCTTCGCACCGTACTTGGGCCTATTCCACCTTCTACGCCGTCTTTGCGCTGCTTTTCGGTTGCAAGGTATTGTATGAATTGCTGTACGTGATACGTTCTGATATCGCGCATTTTCATTGCTCCGAACATTGGACGGAGCTCGGTTCGTATGATCATCTCATAGAAGACCAGGGTGTTAGGGGATAGTGTGGTTTTCTTTAATTCAAGATATTTGTCGCAGAATTGTGAGAAAGTAATCTTGTCAAAATCTACACTTTTTCCGCCTGTTTTGACTTCCATTTCGAAGTCGGCAACGAATTGATCGATCTCCCGATTCAATCTTTGATAAGAGAGATTAGGCTTAGAGGGCCTAAATGTTTTGGATCGGGTTATTTGCTTTCCCGATTCATCGAGTCCGCAGGAAACTCTGATAAGATAAGTTCCGTTTTGTCTTGGGATAATGCTTGCCATAATTTTTCCTCCTTTTAAGGTATAAGTATGCACTCGGATAAAGTTCAAAATGGCATTTTCATCCGAGAGTAGTACCCAAAACCTCTACTCACTTTTGAAAAGGGCTTTTTGAAGGTATGCACTAAGGTATGCACAAACCCAAAAAACAGGAGGAAATTTGACTTGAAAGGGAAGGGCGAAAAAAAGAAATTCCGCACCCTAAAAGTGCGGAAAACCCTTGTAAAATAAAGAAAAACGAGTAACCTAAGCTACTCGTTTTCTTGGTCTGAGTGACAAGACTTGAACTTGCGGCCTCTACCACCCCAAGGTAGCGCGCTACCAGCTGCGCCACACCCAGATCTTTACGACCTGTATATTATAGCATGCTTTATTTGAAAAGTCAATACTTTTTTTGAAAAAAATCAAAAAAATTTGAATCATTTTTTTTGGATTTGAGAAATGAAAAAACGGAGCGAGGTAGGATCCTCGCTCCGCTTTTTTTAGGCTCGGCGGATGGTTAGCAGGATTTCTTTGGTCTTTCCTGTCATTTCAAAAGAGAAGGAAGGGAATCCGCAATGCTCGGAAATTTGCTCCAGATATTGTTGGATCCATTGTTCAAAGTCATTTCCTGTATAGTACAGCCGTCCCGAATAGGTTCCATTTGCTTGCTTTTGGAGCAGAGGCTTCAATTTCTCGAAGCTATCCTCTTCATCAATGAGAAGATGCTTTTGGGATGGATGCTCGAAGTATCCGAAGCCTGTATGATCACAGGGAGGAAGCTGGGAGGGATCATTGGCTTGATGAGTCTGAGAGAATTCCTCCAGGCTCAAGTTGAAATATCTGTGAAGAACCTGACTTTCCATAGAGTCATCCCATGTAACATCGGTATAGACACAGGTTACATGGTCTAACCATACTACATTCCAGCGATGCTCCTGATTACGGGAAATTCCGTTGATCGACCATGCTTTATATCCTACGGACTGAAGAAGAAGCTGATATGCGGCGGAATAGCCTGCGCAGACAGCCTCACCCTTAACCAGGGCACCGTATGCGGTTTGATCAAGGTTGCCTGCACGGTAGGTTACGCGATTGGCGACCGCATCGTGGAGATAATGGGTCTGCTCAAAGTATCCTTCCTCGGGCATATCCTCCAATATATCCTTTACTGCTTGATTGAGCTGTTTCTTGGCTTGGATCAAGGCATTGCCTGTAAACAGATACCGAGGAGTGATTTCAGACACGATATTCGGATTGCTTGCGGGGCCATGATAGGAGAATACCTGATCTAACCAGAAGCATTCAGGGAAGTCCAAAATAAAGGTTTCGAATGCGATCTTGCATTCCTTGGCGGTAACACGGCGAGAGGTATCCACGTCGAACGAGGCTGTGGGGGTATCCGAAATCACATGCTTCACCAGCAGGTCGTAGATGTAGGTTTCGTTCTCATTCAGAAGTGTACGGCCGTATCCGTGGATGGCATAGAGCGCATCTCCGTTTCGGCAATGGATGGCGATATCGCTCAGGGGAGAGTTTCCTGATTCGATATGAACCGAATTCCACTGGGATACGTTACCGGTGAAGGTTACATTGGAAAGAGCGGTGCACTGATTGAAGGCTCTCTTATCGATGATGTCCACTGACTGAGGAACGGTAAGATTGATCAGGGAGGTGCATCCGTCAAAGGCATGCGGGGAGATCCGCTTGATTCCGTCTGGAAGCGCGATGGTTTCCAGGGAGGTACATCCTGCAAAGGCAAAATTTCCGAGAACGGTTACATCGCAGTGCGCGGGAAATTGAACCGTACGGAGGTTGCTGTGATTTCTGAAGGCACCGCTTGCGATATATTTGGTGTTCGGGTGGATCACGCATTCGGTTACAGAAAGATCCGGAACAGAGGTCAACCACTCGTAGTCGCTCTCTCCGGCAAGGTAGATGCCGCCCTTGTAGGTATTGTATCCACAACCGAGGAACGCGTCCTCGCCGATTTCGGTAATCGCACCGTCAGCGGTCAGTTTTTCAAGGGAAGAGCAATGACGAAACGTATTTTTGGGGATCACGGTAATCGATGCGGGAAGATGGATCGAACGAATGGCAGAGCAATTTTGAAAGACTCCCTCTCCGAGATCGGTAACAAAATCCGGTACTGTCAGCGATGTGGCAGATCGGTTAGACACACCGGTTACGGTACAGGTATCCTTGGTGGAGGTAAACGTAAAGTCGTGGAGTTCATCCCGAACCTTCCAGCGAGCTTCAAGCGTTGTTGCTTTCTCCGGCATAAGGAAGGAATATACGGCTTGATCGCTTACTTTTCTTCCGTTTAGGTACCAACCCTGTAGCGTATATCCCACGAGCGAGGGGGTCGCGGTTACAGTAATGCGACGGTCGGCGCGATAAAGACCGCCGCCGGACACAGAACCGAAGACGGTGTCCTCGTTGGAAAGTGTCAGGCGATAACGCTCATAATCTCCGGGAGGATCATCGGTTTGAGCGGGAGCAGACGAATCGCTCGGTGCTTGTGCGGGAGGAAGCGTTTCGTTATCGTCTCCGATGTTCTGCGTTTCCTCCTGAGGGTCATCCGAATTGGAACGGTTGCCAAACAGATTACAGGCTGTCAGGGTAGGGAGAAGTGAAAGCGCAAGCCCCATGGATAACAGCCTCATTTTCATGCGTGTATTCATATCAGTCTCCTTTTGAGGGAATAAACGGTACAATTCCGAATTTAATTATACCATATAAGAGAAATATTTTCAACACATTTGAAAAATTGAAATTTTCAAAATAAAACTTGCAAGTGGATAAGCGATTATGAACGGCATAGGAGGAAAAAGAAGAAAAAAGGAGAGAAATTTTTGGAATCTACGGAGAAAAATTTATGTGGAATTATTGACATGAGCCTCGGGCTGTGATATAATAGTAAGGTAGAAATGGGCACGTTTCTCGTTTTTGCAAGAAGCGATGCTCGGACTTTCATTTTTATGTAAAAAAATTTTTATTAGGAAGGTAATAAACATGAGCTTTAAGAATCAGTATTTGAACGAGCTGATGGAGCGCGTTGTGAAGAGAAATCCCAACGAGCCCGAATTTCACCAGACTGTAAAGGAAGTGCTTGAGTCCATCGAGCCCGTCATCAATGCCCGTCCCGACTACATCACCAGCGGCGTGCTGGAGAGAATGGTTGAGCCCGAGAGAATCATCAAGTTCCGCGTTCCGTGGGTAGATGACAAGGGCAACGTACAGGTGAACCGTGGATTCAGAATCCAGTTCAACAGTGCCATCGGTCCTTACAAGGGAGGACTTCGTTTCCATCCCTCTGTCAATGAGTCTATCATCAAGTTCCTCGGTTTCGAGCAGACCTTTAAGAACTCCCTGACCTCTCTGCCTATGGGCGGCGGTAAGGGTGGCTCGGACTTCGATCCTCAGGGCAAGTCCGATGCAGAGGTAATGCGCTTCTGCCAGAGCTTTATGACCGAGCTTCAGAAGTATATCGGCGCAGATACCGACGTTCCCGCAGGTGACATCGGCGTTGGCGCACGTGAGATCGGTTACCTCTTCGGCCAGTACAAGAGACTGCGCGACGAGTTCACCGGTGTTCTGACCGGTAAGGGAATTCCTTACGGCGGCTCTCTCATCCGTCCCGAGGCAACCGGCTTTGGCGCGGTTTATTACACCACCGAGCTGTTGAGTCACTTTGGTGACAGCATTAAGGGCAAGACCTTCGCGATCTCCGGCTTCGGTAACGTAGCTGGGGGTGCAGTAAAGAAGATCAACGAGCTGGGCGGTAAGGTACTGACCATCTCCGGTCCCGACGGATACATCTACGATCCCGACGGTGTCGGCACCGAGGAGAAGATCAACTTTATGCTGGAGATGCGTGCATCCTGCCGCAACCGCGTTCAGGACTATGCCGATAAGTTTGGCGTTGAGTTCTTCGCAGGTCAGAAGCCTTGGGGCGTAAAGGCAGACATCATGATGCCTTGCGCAACGCAGAACGAGGTAGATGTGAAGGAAGCGGAGCAGATCGTTGCCAACGGCGTTAAGTACTACGTTGAGGTTTCCAACATGCCTACGACCAATGAGGCAGTGGCTTATTTGAAGTCCAAGGGCGTGATCGTTGCTCCCTCTAAGGCAGTAAACGCAGGCGGTGTATCGGTTTCCGGTCTGGAAATGTCTCAGAACTCCATGCGTTACAGCTGGTCTGCTGAGGAGGTTGACGCAAAGCTTCATACTATCATGAAGAACATCTTCGAGAACTCCGTCAAGGCTGCTAACGAGTACGGATTGGGCGATGACCTGGTTGCAGGCGCAAATATTGCGGGATTCGTTAAGGTTGCTGAGGCAATGAAGGCACAGGGCGTTTGCTGATCATAGCCAATCAAAGATAGAAATAAGGGGACAGATCGTTTGGATTCTGTCCCCTTTTGTTAGGAGTAATCATGAATATGGAGAACAAGGAAATGACGCGTTTGGCATTTGAATGTGATTACAGCGAAGGAGCCCATGAGAAAATTCTGGAAGCATTGACGCAAACCAACCGAGAGCATTTGACGGGATACGGTATGGACGCATACTGCGCACGTGCCAAGGAGAAGATTCGCGTTGCTTGCCATGCTCCCGAAGCGGACGTTTGGTTTTTGGTGGGCGGAACGCAAACCAATAAAACCGTGATCGACTCCGTGCTGGCACGGTATCAGGGCGTGATCGCCGCGGAGAGCGGTCATATCGGAACCCATGAGGCGGGTGCCATTGAAGCAACGGGGCATAAGGTTCTGCCCCTGCCGCATTCCGACGGAAAGCTGGAGGCGGCGGTGCTTGCGCAATATCTTTCGGATTTCTTCCGCGATGAAAATCGGGACCATATGGTGTTTCCCGGCATGGTGTATCTTTCTCACCCCACCGAGTATGGAACTCTTTATACGAAAGCCGAGCTGACTGCGATCTCAGAGGTTTGCAGAGAATATAAGATTCCTCTCTATCTGGACGGAGCAAGGCTTGGATACGGACTGGTCAGTCCCGGGACGGATCTGACACTTGCTGATCTTGCCCGCCTTTGCGATGTATTCTATATCGGCGGTACCAAGGTGGGAGCTCTTTTCGGAGAGGCTGTGGTCTTTCCAAAGGGAAATGCCCCCAAGCAGATGATGACCATCATTAAGCAGAACGGGGCATTGCTTGCCAAGGGATGGCTGCTCGGTGTGCAGTTTGATACGCTTTTTGAGGATGGACTGTATTGGACCATCAGTGAGCATGCCATCCGCATGGCAGAGCGTTTGCGAGAAGGATTCCGAGAAAAGGGCTACACCTTCTTCAAAGAGACGATGACCAACCAGATCTTCATCGTACTGGATGAAGATCAGAGGGAACGCCTTGAGCAGTTTGTCAGCTTCAGCTTTTGGGAGCGATTGGCGGATGAGCGGATCGTGGTTCGCTTTGCGACCTCTTGGGCAACCGAAGAAACAGATGTGGAGACATTGATCTCCCTCTTATAAGGGATGTTCCGCAAAGGGAAGTGCAGTTCCCTCAAAGACCGATTCAGTCTTGGTGATCGGGTCCCAATTCAGCCGCGCTCCGAGGATATGCAGGATTCGGAGCGCGGCATAATTGTAGGAAGAAAGAGGACGGTCAAGGGCATCGTTGGTATGCGCGCTGACCAGAATATCGTTTTCGGTAAAGCCTGTGATTATCAGAGTGTGATAGAATTTGCTCTCCTCATTTTGCAGCTGGACCACGTCTCCCAGCTCAATGCTTCGAGCGGTTCTCGCGTCCTGCGCATAGGGCCCTGAACCTCCGTTTGCCGAGCGGAATTCGGGTACCTCGGTGAGAAATCGGTAAAGCTCCTCCACACCCGACCAAGCGGGAGCGCGGTCGGTAGAGGTGATGTAAAACCATCCGTAGGTGGGAGTGTAATTCATAATGCCGCATCCCGCGTAAATACATTGAGATACGAAATTGGTGCAGTCTCCGCCAACCCCCGCAAAGTCGTAAAATAAGGGGTTTCGGGACAGCGCCCATTTTTTTGCGTAAGCGACGGCACGGGCTCGGTCATAGGGAAGTTCGATGAGCAAGACAGGTTCCTCCTCTTGTTGAAAAATCAATGACAGTATATGCGAAAAATCCTTGCGGGTTGCTTGAAATGATTTGCAATCTGTGATATAATGAAAGCAGTAAAAAGAAATGGCAGAAAGGAAATGCCTTATGAAATTGTTACATACTGCCGACCTTCATTTGGACAGCCCCTTTGCGGGGAAGCATCCTTCGGAGGCACAGGAAAAACGGGAGCTGCAACGAAGGGTATTCAAGCGGATTTTTTCCTTGGCAAAGGAAACAGAATGCGATATGATTCTGATTGCGGGGGATCTTTTTGACGGAAAATACGTAACCCCTGAAACCGAGTCACTTTGCCTTCGTCTGTTTCGGGAGGCGGAATGTCCCGTGGTGCTTGCTCCGGGTAACCATGACCCTTTTGTGGCGGGCTCATTTTATCGGAGAGAGGATATGCCCGAAAATGTCTATGTGTTTTCTTCCACTCAGCTTCAGTGCTTTGAATTTGAGGAGCTGGGGGTCAAGCTGTTTGGCTATGCGTTCACCTCGTCGGTGTTGCCTGAGTCACCTCTGGCAGGCGCGGAGCTTCCCGAGGAGGATGAGTCTCTGCGAATTCTTTGCGCCCATGGAGATCTCGGTATGGCAATTTCCCGCTATGCACCCGTGATCCCTTCGGATGCGGTCCGCTTGAGATTGGACTATTGCGCCCTCGGTCACATCCACCGCGCGGGGGATGTAGTGGAGCAGGATGGAACGGTCCTTTGCTATTCGGGTATCCCTCAGGGAAGAAGCTATGACGAAACAGGAGAGGGAAGTGTACGTATTGTCACCCTGTCTCCTTACGGAATGCCCAAGGTGGAGCTGGTTACGGTTTCGGAGGAGATGTATCTTTGGGAAGAGCTGGATATCAGTGACTGTGAGGATACGGCGGCTGCCATGAAACGGATTGGCGAATTCGTTCAACAGAGCATCAAGAAGGGATGCACGCACCTTCGCTTAACATTGACAGGCCATGCGCTTCCCGAAACGGTAGCCGAGCTTTCGGAGCGTGGGATCCCGATTTCCGAGGAGCTTGCCGAGCTTGTCCTTCAGGATCGTACCGTGCCGTATGCGGACGGAGCGTATCTTGAACGGGACGTGGGAATTAAGGGCGCCTTTTACCGCAGCCTGTATCCCAAGCTGATCCATGAGGATCCAAGCATTCGCCGCGAGGCGCTTCTTGCGCTACAGATCGGATTGGCTGCCATTGAGAATCGCAGGATTCCGGGAGAGGAGTCGGGAGAATGAAGATCAGAGAATTGAACATAGATGTATTTGGCGGGCTTGAAAACAAGCATTTGTGCTTGCAGGAGGGCTTGAATCTGATCGAGGGAGAGAATGAGAGCGGAAAAAGCACGATCATGCTCTTCATCAAATTCATGCTGTACGGCATGCCCCGAAAGGGAAATGAGGAACGGGACCGCTCGGTAAACCGAAGCACGCATTGTGCCAGAGGAAGCATGACGGTTTCTCACAAGGGCGAGGAATATCGGATCGAACGCTCCTTTACCGAGGGATCCAGAGGCGGAACCGAGAGACTCAATCTGTATCGTTTGTCCGATGGAGAGGAGGTCGGAGACGGTCAAGAGCCGGGAGAATTCTTTTTGAAGGTTCCCAAGGAGGTGTTCGAAAGCAGTGCCTTTGTAGGTCAGATGATGTGTCGGATCTCGGGAGGCAAGAAGGGAGCGGATTCGATCCGCAATCTTTTGACCACTGCGGATGAACAGGCAGATCTTTCCAAAATCGAGGAAAGGCTGGAGAGCATTCGAAAGGGATATCGTCACCGTTCGGGTAAGGGAGGAAAGCTCCCCGATATGAGCGGCGCCATCCATATGGAAAAGCAACGCTTGGAAAAAGCTGTTGCGGACGGCTTGCGAAAAAACGAGCTGGAGGAAAAAAGCGCACGACTTTCTTTGCAATGTGCCGAAGCCGAGGAACGATTGAAAAAGGCAAATGGGGCATTGCGACAGGCTGCCAAGCTTGATCTGTTGCATCGGTTTGACGCATTGCATGAAAAGGAAGAGCGTCTGACTCGCTCGGATGAGGAGCTGAATCGACTCAGAGCCGCCGAGCCCTTAAGCCGTTTCCCTTTAGAGGAACAGAATGCCGCAAGACTGTATGCCTTCGCGGAGCAGCTGGAATCGGCAGAGGAGAAAACGCGCATTGCCGAACATGCCTATGAGCATTTGAACGGGCAATCGGACTTTGATGAGGAAGAGGCGGAAATAGGCGCGAGACTGGAGCGGGAGGGAGGCACGGATGCCCTGCTTTTGCGGATGGATCGCATGCAATCATCCAAAAAGACACTTCGTGTGCTTGGCGGATTGCTTCTCCTCGGTGGCATCACCTGCGTGATTTTGTGCGGATTCCTTTGGGAATATTTGATTGGAATCATCGCGGGAGCGTTGGTGGCTTCTGTGGGCGGATTCCTTTGGATACGGTCTTTTTCGGTGTCCTCCCGTGCCGTAGACTTGGCAGAGGAATACGGAACCGATGTGGTGAGCTTTGAGGAAGCGTTGCTTGCCTATCAGGATGCCCTTCATAAAAAGCGTGTATACGGTACCCGTCTGAGCGCAGCTGAGGAGGCATTGCGCGTTGCATCGACCTATCTTCGGGAGCTGACCGAGCGAACCGAGCGGGAATTGACGCGCTATGGGGAACGGAAGGATCGGGGATCGGTATCGGAACAGGCAAGAGCATGTGCGGAACGGATTCGTTCCTTCCTTGCAGCGTATCATGCCGCTCAAACCCGAAGAGAGGTCCTGAGAGCAAGTATCGCGGAGGATGAACGAATGCTTGCGGCATACGATGAGCATGCATTGCGAGCCGAGCTGGACGGTGTCGGAATTGTCGCTGAAGCAACCGTGACTTCAGCCCGCGCGGAGCAAGAGCTGAGATGGGCGCAGACCCAAAGAGATCTGCTTCTCCAAAAAAAGGAGAGCGTGGAAACCGAGCGCATCTCCTTGTCGGCAACGGTAGAGGATCCCATGCCCATTGCGGACCGTCTTCGTACCATGCAAGCCGAATATGATCGGGCGGAAGAATATTATGAGGCACTGGAAATGGCACTGGAGGCTCTGCGGGATGCGGGGGATGCCATGAGCGGCAATATCACACCGATCCTCGGAAAGAGGGCAGGAGAGATTATGACCTATCTCAGCGGCGGACGGTATTCCGATTTCTTTGCGGGAAAGGATCTGGTTCCCGCTCTGGAGCATCAGGACGGCATTCGTGTGCCTTCCGAGCTGTTGAGCGGTGGAACTGCTGATGCGGCATATCTTTCTCTCCGTATTTCCCTGATGCTGCAAATCTATGAGGGAGAGCTCCCCCCGCTGATCTTGGACGAAAGTCTCTGTCAGCTGGATGACGGACGCATGGGCAGAATGCTCGAGCTTCTGTCAAGGCTTTGCCAGGGACAGTTTCAGTGCTTGCTCTTTACCTGTCAGAGTCGGGAAGCCGCCTGCTGTCATGATCGGGGATTTCTTTGTCATACCGTAAGACTATGAATGCAAATTAACCAAAAGGGAGCCCACGATTTTTGTGGGAATTGACTCATGAATTTTTTGTTGTTTTATGGTATAATATTAGTGTAGGAATGAGCGAAAACGCTCTTATGACAACGATTCGAGCAAGGATGGTGTAACATGTTTAAGATCGGCGACTATGTAAGCTACCGTTCAGAAGGGGTCTGCAAAATTTCCGATATCAGAAAAGAAAATTTTGGTGGCGGTGAAGGTACCACGTATTACATTTTGGCTCCCGTCAACGATCCGAAATCCACGTTGTTTGTTCCGATGGATAACGAGCGCCTGATCGCCCTGATGCGTCCGCTTCTTTCCGCCAATGAAATTTCGGCGCTCTGCGAGGAGCTTCGCTCGGAGCGTATGGATTGGGTCGAAGAGAATCGGATGAGAAATAATGTGTTTCGTGAAATCCTTTCAGAGGGAGACCGCCGCAAGCTGATCGTCCTGCTCAATACTGTTACGGAGCGGATGGAGGCGCAGGTTGCCGCAGGCAAACGCATTCTCGGAACCGATCTGAACGCAGCCAACCGCGCCGCACAGCTCTTGCTTGAGGAGTTTTCCGCAACCGCCGAGCTTTCGTCGGCTGAGGAGCTTTTGGCTCTGCTCAAGGGAGAAAAAACGGTTTGCTCAAAGTGAATCATACATCAAAAAAAGTCCCGCTCGTTAGAGCGAGACTTTTTCTTTATGCGTTATACGGTTTTCCCGAACGGACGCGGATGTTATCGATCACGATATCGGGCTCTCCCTTTTTGGGAAAATCCAGAAGGGCGGGCATTTCGCCCAGACGGAACATCTGATTGGTTCCGCGCAAGGAGAAGGGACGGACGCTGATGTCAAATTCGGTGCCGTCAATGGTAACAATGGCTTTTCCGGTCAGCATGGAGCAACGGAGGGAGACACGGTGTATTACCTCCATCTCCTCCTCGGTTTCCTCATTGATCGTGTTTTCTTTGATTTCCCAATCGTATCGTTTCATCATACACCTCATTTTTTGAAAATTTCTTCGATTTGAATTTGTGTGAAGCACTCAGAGGGGGATTGCCACGAGAGTGCCTTGCCGCAATGCTCGGAGCAGACCGAAAGCATAAGAGTCTTGTTCGGAAGGCTCAGACGGTAGCTTGCGCAAAAATCGGCAACCGCTTGTTCCTCCGATAGAATCCCGTTTCCATGGAGCTTAGAGAGGGCTTCCTTTTGTGTCCAAAGGTGGAAAAAGGATTGCTCACTCCCGTCTGCTTCCAAAAATTCCGCGTATTCCCGAGAAGAAAAAAACCGCTTTGCTATACGGTGGGCATATGGATAGGGGCGAATTACCTCTAAGTCGATTCCAACCGCGCCCGATGCTTCATCACCCAACATTGCCGCCGCCCATTCTCCTCCGTGACAAAGACTGAAGGGGGGAAGAGAGGAGTCGGCAAAAAACGGTTTGCCGTTCGGGTCTCGCTGAATACGAGGAAGCGGATTCCCCAAAAGCTCCCGAAGTGCGAGTAGAGCGCAAAGGCTTTCCTTTCTTCGGTGAGGGTTTCGTATAGCGGCGAGCCGTTTGTTTTCCGATTCTCCAAAAGAAAGAGATGGCAAATCATCCGGAATATCCGATAGAGAAACCAGGCAGATCCGCATATTCGCTCCTCCTTTTAGCTTGATGCTATC
>JAFVRI010000255.1 GCA_017504335.1 Clostridia bacterium | reverse complement strand
GTCGTCAAAGTCGCGGCGTTCATGGAATAGCACGCAATGACGTCGTAGCCGCCCGTCTGGTTGGCTGTGGTAGCGCTCTGAATAAATCCTCGTTTTCCATCTCCACCTCTTCAAGAGCGCCCTCCGCGATGGCGAGCTTGGACTCCAGAGATTTGACCTTTCTTTGTGCCTTAATGCGCTCGGAGCAGTAATCAAGAGCGCAAAGGAGAGCCGCCTCGCTCTTGGGGCAGCTGCTGCCGCCGATCATATCTCTCATCTTGCGATCCACCAATCCGACCAAAGCCTCTACCGCTTCGGGAGACTCGTCGCTGATCACGTTCATCTGTACACCTGCAATGGTAATGGTGTATTTCTGTTTCATAGTTCCCTCCGTAAATCTCTTCGATTTTTCGTTTTTTTCCCGCAAAAGGGTTGAAAAAAACAAAAAATCGGTATATAATATGTTCAACCTCTATTATAATACATTTTTTCATTTTTTGAAAGAGGATTTTTGAAAAATTTACAGAAAGATTTGATTTTATGGGATATTTCAGAGACAGTCAGCGAATTGTAGTCAAGGTGGGAACCTCTACACTTACTCACAACACGGGACATTTGAATCTTCGTCGGATCGAAAAGATCGTCAAGGTTCTGTCCGATATGCAGAACTCGGGCATCCGAGTGGTCCTTGTTTCTTCGGGTGCGGTCAGCTCGGGCGTTGCCAAGGCGGGCTTCGGACGGATTCCGTCTACCCCTGAGGAAAAGCAGGCGATGGCAGCAATCGGACAGAGCGAGCTGATGAAGATCTATGATCGATTCTTCTCGGATTTCGGTCACACCGTCGGACAGATTCTGATGACCAAGGACGTCCTGACCAACCCCGATCGCAGATCGGCGGCGGAAAACACCTTCAACCGACTTTTGGAAATGCGTTGCATCCCCATCGTCAACGAAAATGACTCGGTCTCCACCGACGAGCTGACTAAATTCGGCGGAAACGATATTCTGTCCGCTCACGTAGCAAGACTTTGTCGCGCCGACGTGGTTTTGAACCTTTCAGATGTGGACGGTCTTTATGACTCGGATCCCCGTACCAATTCCGATGCCAAGCTCATCAGCCGTGTAGATAACATCGATGAAATCATGTCCCTGGCGGGCGGAGCGGGAACCGACCGAGGCACGGGCGGTATGATCGCCAAGCTGCAGGCGGCAAAGCTCTGCGTCGAGGCGGGCATTCCCATGTTCATTCTGAACGGTCACGACCCCGAGATCCTTTATACCCTGCTGGATGGCGGTCACGTAGGTACATATTTTTCGGCGAAGAGAGACTGACATGGCAGCACCGAAAATTCCCAAAAAGAAAGAAAAAAAGGAGCGCATGGCAAAGATCGTCCGGCGCTTAGAGGGAATCTATCCCGAAGCGGTCTGCGCCCTCGAATACGGCGGAGAGCCATGGCGGCTGTTGGTTATGGCACGCCTGTCCGCTCAATGCACCGATGCGCGGGTCAACATCGTCTGCCGCGATCTGTTTGCCGAATATCCCACGGCAGAGGCTCTCGCAAACGCGCCCCTTCCCCGCATCGAGGAGCTGATCCGCTCCTGCGGACTCTTCCGCACCAAAGCAGAGAGCATCAAGGCATCCTGCAAAATTCTTCACGAGCAATACGGCGGACGGGTTCCCGATACCATGGAGGAGCTTTTAGCGCTTCCCGGTGTGGGACGAAAGATCGCCAATCTTTTGCTGGGTGACATCTACGGCAAGCCCGCCGTGGTCACCGATACCCATTGTATCCGCATCTGCGGAAAGCTCGGCATGTACCCCGAGGAGCTGAAGGACCCCAAACGGGTCGAGTTGATCCTTTCGGAGCTGATCGAGCCCGAAAAGCAGTCGGATTTCTGCCACCGCATCGTGCAATTCGGCAGAGACGTATGCATGGCGCGAAGCCCCCTTTGCGACGGGTGTCCCCTCCGCGATCTTTGTGATCACGGAAAAAAGTGATTTCCCTTGACTTTTGCCCAAAAAATCGTTATAATAAAAGTATCAAAATTTACAAATCACGGAGGAACCAAAATGTACAGAATCGGTGTTGACCTTGGCGGAACCAATATTGCCGTAGGTCTTGTAAACGATGACATGAAGATCCAAGTAAAAAAGAGCCTTCCCACAGGCGCGACCCGTCCCGCTGAGGAGATCGTGGCAGATATCGCCACCCTCTGCCGTATGGTTTGTGACGAGGCAGGCATTTCCCTCTCTGACGTAGCGGGAATCGGTATCGCCTCTCCCGGTATCGCCAACCACGATGACGGTGTTGTAGAATATGCCAACAACCTTCCCTTCCGCAAGCTCCCCATCGCAAAGATGCTTTCTGAGCTGACAGGTGTAGAAAAGGTTAAGATCGAAAATGATGCCAATGCCGCCGCATGGGGCGAAGCAGTGGCAGGTGCCGCAAAGGGTACCAAGAACAGCGTGATGATCACCCTCGGAACCGGTGTGGGTGGCGGTATCATCATTGATAACAAGGTTTATTCCGGATTCAACTACGCAGGCGGTGAGCTTGGCCATATCGTCATTGAGGTAGACGGCGCCCCCTGCTCCTGCGGTCGCAAGGGCTGCTGGGAGGCATACTCCTCGGCAACTGCCTTAATTCGCATGACCCAGGAAAAGATCGACGAGTGCCGTGCCACCGGCAGATCCACCATCATGACCGATCAGCCCAAGGTTTCGGGCAGAACCGCTTGCGACGCAATGCGCGCAGGGGATGCCGCGGGTAAAGAGGTTTATGACAAGTATATCAAGTACCTGGCATCGGGTCTCGCTACCATCATCAACATCTTCCAGCCCGAGGTCATTTCTCTGGGTGGCGGTGTTTCCAACGAAGGTCAGTCGCTCATCGATTCTCTCCTTCCCATCGTTCGTGCCGAGCAGTACGGCGGCGGTGTGGTTCCGCTAACCGATATTCGCATCGCAACCCTCGGCAACGACGCCGGCATCATCGGCGCCGCTATGCTGAACTAAAAGAACGCGAGGGGACGCGAAGGACGCGGGTCGCTTTTGAAAAGGCTCCGCAAAACTTTTATTACAAGTTAT
>JAFVRI010000254.1 GCA_017504335.1 Clostridia bacterium | reverse complement strand
GTTTTTCTGAATGACATGCCATAATAATTAATGATGATATACAAGGCTTTCGCCTTGGTGATATACAAAACTTCGTTTTGATGATATGCACGCCTGCGGCGCGATTTGGTACATGAGTTCAAGTCAATACGAAAACACTTAAAAATATCTTTTTTGTCCGCTCTTCACAAGAAAAAAGCCATTCGCGAATGCGGATGGCTTTTTTCAGTGAAATTCGCCTTCGGCGAGTGAAATACTCCTTCGGAGCGTGAAATATGCTTCGCATGTGAAATGCGCTTCGCGCGCGAGGAGGCGAATTTTATTTCACATTGCGACGAAGGAGCAATATTTCACAATTTCCGCAAGGAAATTATTTCACATTTTGCCGCAAGGCAAAATATTTCACTAAAGATCAAAAATTCAGAGTATCACTTCAAATACGCAAAAAAACCATTTCACATTCGACGCAAGCCGAATGTTTCACTTGAAAAACGAACAGTTTTATGATACAATAAGATAGACTTGTGTTCTCAAAATGGATGTAGGAGGGGAAATGAAAAAAATTTTATTTGTTTTCATCTTGGCTTGTATAATTATTATTTCTACAAGCTGTACCATAGCTCCCGATGCACCATCTGAAGGAATTTGGTATTGTGAAGAATTACAGTTGGTGATAAAGTTTGAGGGAAGAGAAGCTTCTGTTTGTTCATATGATAAAAATTTATCTCATATGGATTTGCAACTTAGAAATTGGATTGACGGAGGTTTTGATATTATATGCGATACTGCTGAGGGAGAGATTGTTGAAATTTATACTGGTTGGAGAAAATATAAAAGCAGCGATAAGTTTATAATTCTTCTCTATGGCAAAGCTAATCCCGAAGATGATTTTAGAACACAAATAGAACTTGATGATGAAGAATATGTTTTTGTTCGAGTTAACAGCTATGATGAAATAGATGGATTACGAATCAGCTAAAAAGAACCAGCGGCGAAGTAAAATGGATTTTTGCAATTTTTATTTTGTAACCTCAAATAGCCTGACAATTCTTTTATTTTCAAAGTTAATAGTTGACCTTTTCTTCGCAATTACCTCAATTTTTGACCTTTTCACTTGTTTAAGACAGAAAAAACGAAATTCGCCTTGCGGCGAGTGAAATTTGGCTTCGCCATGTGAAATAGCTCCGCTGTGAAATATTTGCTTCGCAAATGTGAGGAGGCGAATTTCATTTCACATCGAACAAAGTGAGATATTTCACAATTTCCGTAAGGAAATTATTTCACATTCGGCGGGCGCCGAATATTTCACTAAAAACTGTTTGAGTTCGAAACCTTATTAAGGAACGGTAAAAATATCTTTTTCGTAGCCTTTATACAAAAATCGACAAGTTTCGACAGAAGCTTGTCGATTTTTACTTTTTCACTTTTCACTCTTCACTCTTCACTTTTCACTAAAATTCCCTTGTCGATTTTTGGCAAGTAATAAGTAATCGTGAATCGCGAAAAGGTGTTTGACGTAGCTTTTTGCCTTCGCAAAAAGCATTTTTTATTTTTGATTTTAAAGTTGAAAAGCGTTGCGTTTTATGGTATACTGAAGATACCAAGAAAAGAAACATGCAAGGAGGTACTCCGTGCAATACAAGGATTATGAGATCATCGACTTTCATACCCATCCGTTTATTCTGGAAAAGAACAACATCTGTGCCCACGCCTCTCATTGCGGAATGAGCGCGGAGCGGACTCTTGCCACCTTCGACGGCTTGGGAATTACCCGCTTTTGCGGCTCGGTTCTCTCGATTGGATCGGCTCGCGCGGATTACGCGACCCCTTGGGAGCAGAATCTTGCGGAAAATCGCATCGCCCTTGCGCTTTGGGAAACATACGGTGACCGATATATCCCCGGCTTTCACGTGCATCCCGACTATGTCGAGGAGTCCATCGAGGAGATGCATAAGATGCACGGGAAGGGCATCCGCCTGATCGGTGAGCTTTGCCCCTACCGATACGATTGGAAGGATTATTCCTGTGACGGACTTTCCGTCATACTGGACGAAGCCGAGCGCCTCGACATGATCGTCAGCTTTCATTCCATGGGAGAGGACGAAATGGACCGTATGGTCAAGAACCATCCGAATCTCATCCTTGTAGCCGCGCATCCCGGAGAATACAGTGCCTTTATGCGCCATCTTGATCGCATGAAAATGAGCGAGAACTATTATCTCGATCTGTCGGGCTACGGGCTCTTCCGTCATGGAATGCTTCGCCGAGCCATTGATGAGATGGGAGCAGAGCGATTCCTCTTCGGCTCGGACTTCCCCACCTGTAGCCCCGCCATGTACATCGGCGGCGTTCTTCTGGACGAGCTGATCACAGATGAGGAAAAAACGGCAATCCTCTCGAAAAACGCCAAACGCCTCTTAGGACTTTGATTTACAGAAAGGAAGAATCTACTCATGGCATTTTTACAGTTGAACTATCATTCGGATGCCCTCAAGAGAGGTGTCGGCGTCAACGTGATCCTGCCCGAAAAGGCAAAGACCCTCATCGGCATGGACGGTGTCAGCGCGTCGACCTATAAAACCCTTTATCTCTTCCACGGACTGTCGGACGACCAGACCATCTGGATGCGCCGAACCTCCATCGAGCGCTATGCGGCAGAGCGCGGCATTGCCGTGGTCATGCCCACGGTGGGAAGAAGCTGGTATACCGATACCGCCACGGGCGAGGCATATCTGACCTTTGTCACCAAGGAGCTGCCCACCGTCTGCCAAAGCTATTTCCGCGGCATGTCGGATAAACGGGAGGACAATTTTGTGGCAGGTCTTTCCATGGGTGGCTACGGTGCCATCAAGGCAGCACTAACCCGACCCGATCTCTTCAGCGGCTGCGCCTCTCTTTCCGGCGCCTTGGATATCGCCAGCTTCGGGGAGCGTCCCGAATTGAAGAACGAATGGCGGGGAATCTTCGGCTTTGAGCTGCAAAGCGCCGCCGATCTGTCGGGCTCCCGGCACGATCTTTTCACCCTGATCCGCCGGGCAAAGGAATCGGGAGGTCCCTTGCCCCGCATCTTCCTTTGGTGCGGAAGTGAGGACTATCTTTTGGACCACAACCACCGCTTCCGCGACCTGCTGACCGAGCTGGATATCCCCCACCGGTATGAGGAATCCGAGGGCAATCACTCTTGGATTTGGTGGGATCTCCATATCGCGGATGCCCTTGATTTTCTTTTGGATTCCCCCGAAAACAAATAAAAAAGGAGAACCGTACCATGCAAAACAAAAAAGATTGGATCGCTGTTGTAGCGGTCATTCTGATTCTCGCCATCATCGGTGTGCTGTTCCTTTGGTATTTTCCTTCTCTTGAAAAGAAGCAAGAGGAAGCTCTGCTGAAGGAAGCCTATGAAAAATTGTACGCGGAACGGATCGCCTCCTATGAAGCGGAAAACCCCTCCCTTGTGGACGTGGACGCGGTGTTCCTTGGCGACAGCCTGACCGAGGGCTATGACCTCTCTACCCATTTCCCTCAGCTCAAAACCGTCAACCGAGGCATCGGCGGCGACACCACCTTTGGCTTGGAGAATCGCCTCAAGGTCTCGCTTTACGATCTCAATCCCCGCGCGGTGATTCTTTTGATCGGCGCCAACAATCTTGACACCATGTTCCACAATTACCAAGCCGTCCTCGAGGGCATAGCCGAGCATCTCCCCAACGCAAGAGTCGTGATTCTTTCGCTTCTTCCCACGGCGGGTGCCTTTGCCGACCGCAATGAGCAGATCGCCTTCAACAACGTAAAGATCCAAGCCCTGGCGAAGCTTTACGGCTTTACCTACGTAGACGCGTTTTCCGCGCTTTTGGATTGCGGCAAGGACGAGCTTCATGCGGATTGCACCACCGACGGTGCCCATCTGACTCCTCTCGGATATCAGATTCTCACCGAGCTTCTGACCCCCCTTCTCAGTGATCTGCCAAAGCTCCCTGCGGAATCGGAAACAACCCCTGCAACAGAAACGGAGAGCACTCATGAATAACGAGGGTTTTGGATCTAACGGATCCGCTTACGAATATACCGTTGCCTGCGAAGGCCGCCGCAAAACTCTGTCCCGTTTGATCCTTTTGACTGTGTATGCGATCTGGGTGATTGCCTTTTTTACCATGGGAGTTCTGACACGGATCCTCCTTCCCCTTCTCTGCTTTATCCCGCTCACCCTTTGTATTTTGGTTTTCTTTACGTGGCGGCTGACCAAGAAGGAGATCAAGCTGAGCTTTTTGGCGGGAAGGATGACCGTCATCCGTCAGTTTGACGGCAAAAACCAAAAGAAGCTTGCCGAGGTTCCCATCAAGGAAATCGAGACGGTCAAGCCCTATGATGCCTCCGACGTGTCGCTTCTTCACGGCAAGCACGTCATCCATGCCCTGAAAAACGACTCCGAGGAGGGCGCTTACCTTGCCCTGTTCGGACAAACCGCCCTTTTGTTTGAGGCAAACGAAAAGGCTTTGAAGATTCTGAAATACTATGGTGGCTTTTCTCTGTAAGCAATGCGCCCATGCATGGATCAAAAGCCTTTCAAAAATCCATTGTATTTTTTCGAAAATTCCTTGACTTTCCCTTTTCATGATGTTATAATGAGAAAAATTCCAAAAAGAATCTATGGAATTTAAACATCTCAGGAAAAGCGAGGAAAAAATATGGCAGAATTGAAATTTCCCATTCCCGCAGGCGCAGGTGCCGCAGTCAGCGAATCCCGCACCGCGGATGTCATCCGTGTAACCGGCGCCAACGAAATGGCAGTTGCTTATTATCTGTCTCAATTAGAGGACGCGGGCTTTACCCGTTTGATGGAAAACAAGCTTCCCTCGGGAATCTTTTACGCATACACCGACGGCAAGGTCAAGCTGAGCATTTCCTTCCTGATCATGAGGGCGGAAATGAGAATCTTCTATGAGCCCATGCCTGTCGCACCCGACTTTTCTGCCATGGGCGAAAAGAAATACGACAAAGTGGAGCTGACCCAGTTCTGCACCAACACCTCCCGCGCCGTAGTCACCAGCACCGCCAGCGGTATGGGCTACGTGCTTCGTCTGACCGATGGCAGACTCATCGTCATCGACGGTGGCTTCTGCACCTCTTACGGCGACGATTACCCCGATTTCAAGAAGTTGCTTTGGGATCTGTCCGACGGACAGAAGCCCCACGTGGCACTTTGGATGATCTCCCATCCTCACGAGGATCACTTCGGTGCTCTTTTGAAATTCACCGACGAGGATGCCGACGTGGATGCCTACATGTCTACTCTGGTGCGCAACGGATCTCCCTATGAGGGCTGTGCCAAGGACATGGCGGCAAGAGTCCCCAACTACGCCGAGAAAAATATCACCGCTCACGCGGGTGACCTGTATGACTTCGGCGACGTCAAGCTGGAGATCTACACCACCTGTGAGGAGCCCGAGCTTTACGATGCCGCTCCTCTCCGTGACTCCAACAACCAGTCCATGATCTTCGCCTTCCACATCGGCGACCAAAAGGTTCTCTTCACGGGTGACGCGTATCACGGTGCCGAGGAATATGCCCTGCAGATCGCCGCGGGACACATCCGCGCTGACATCTGTCAGATCGGACACCACGGAAGAACCGCTCATAAGGACGACCTCTTCTATTCCATGGTCGCTCCCAAGGTAGCCCTCTGGCCCGCTTGCTATGCACAGATCGACCATGATCTTGAGCATCGCTTCTCCAACACATGGCTCTTCAGTGATGATACTACCGTCATCGACCACTACGTAGCCTTTGACGGAAACAAGACCCTTTCCTTCCCCTTGGAGATCGGCGGTCATCCCTACTCTTCCCCCATTAAGAAATAACTCTTCTCGATTCCTCGGCAACCGATTGCCGAGGAATCGGTCTCTTTACTTTCTCAAAAAAGGAGCCTTCCCATGCCATCTGAATTCATCGGTGAATTTCCCGCCAAGCGAATCAGCTCTCCTGCCGACCATCTTTTGTCGGTCGCCCTTGACGTCGGCGAAATGCTGCTCAAGAACGGTGCCGAGATCCGAAGAGTCGAGGATACAGTAGAGCGAATCTGCCGCGCCTACGGTGCGGTACATGTAGAGGTTTTCGCCATCATTTCCATGTTAAATGTGGAGATCCATATGCCGGACGGCAGCTACTCCACCCAGCTTCGCCGTGTCTATGAAACAGGAACCGACCTCTACCGTTTGGAGCTGTACAACGACATTTCCCGTACAGTCTGTAAGAACACTCCGCCTTTAGAACAGGTGGACGATATGCTTCGTCAAGCCAAGAAGAAGAAGCCCTATCCCCGTTGGGTAGCGAGCTTTCTCGGCTCCATGCTTGCCGCAGGCGGCTTTGCTGTTTTCTTCGGCGGAACACTGATGGACGGTGTCGTTGCCGCGCTCATCGGTCTGTTGATGGCGCTGATCACCCTTGTGGAGGTGAAGCGGATCAATTTCCTTGCAAAAACCCTGATCAATGCCTTTTTGGCAGGTACCCTTGCCTGTCTTGCGGTAGCGTTTGGCTTCGGTGACAATGAGGGCATGATCATGATCGGAACCATCATGCTTCAGATCCCCGGTGTGGCATTCAGTGCCGCTCTGCGAGATCTTCTTTGCGGAGACGTGCTGGCGGGATCTCTGAAAACCGTCCAAGCCGTTCTGTCCGCGCTGATGATCGCCTTCGGCTATCTGCTTGCCATGCTGATGATGCGGGGGGTGATGTGATGTTTACCACACTTGACTTCTGGATCCAAATGCTCACCGCGGTGATCGGTACCCTCGGCTTTTCCCTGATCTTCCGCGTAAAGCTCAAGCATCTTCCTTTCGTGGCGATCGGCGGACTTCTGACCTACTTTGTCTACTATTCTCTGGAGCAGATCGGATGGAATCTGTTCTTGATCTCCTTCCTTGGTGCCGTGGCAGGCGCCATCTACTCCGAATTTGCCGCTCGCTTCCGTCGCGCGCCCGTCATCGTCTTTGTGCTTCCCTCCATGGTCCCCATCATCCCCGGAGGCGCGCTCTACCGCACCATGGATGCCCTGATCAACGAGCGCTACGATTCTCTCTTTAACAATCTGGGAGGAACCGTCAGCATCGGACTCGGCATGGCAGGTGGCATCGTTGCCGTCTCGGTCCTGGCAGCCGTCATTGTGGGAATCACCGAGCAGCTCAAAGAAAAAAAGAAAGCATCTTGATAAGAAAAAAAGAACCGATATCCTTCGATATCGGTTCTTTTCATTTTTACACCTTGAACATCATATCGCCGTAGGTAGGAAGAGGCCAATACTCGGACGAGGTCATGGTCTCCATTTCGTCCACCAGCTTGCGAAGCTTCTCCATGGCGGGAAGCACCAGATCGCGATATGCCTCGGCACGCGCCATCACGCCCGCGGTCTTTGCCGCCTTTGCCTCCGCCTTCTTCAGCTTGCCCAACGCGTCATATGCCTTGGTATTCAGATCGGACAGCTTCATGAGGATATCCTCCTCCACCGCGCAGGAAACACCCGAAAGAACCGAGCGCTTGGCAGCGGCGGTGCTTGCGACCTCGCCAAGATAGGAATTGACCGCGGGAATGATATCACGGCTTGCCATTTCGATCATGGTCAATGCCTCAATGTTGATGATCTTTGCGTAATTCTCCAGAAGGATCTCCTTGCGGGATTCGATCTCGGTGCGGCTCATAACACCGTGGGTCGCAAAGAGCTTGATGTTCTTTTCGTCGTCAAACCGCTCGTAAGCGTCCACCGAGCTTCTCAGATTCAGAAGCCCACGCTTCTTCGCTTCCTTTTCCCACTCCTCGGAATATCCGTTTCCGTCGAAGATGATCCGCATGTGTGCCGAGAAGGTATCCTTCAGGATCTTCGCCACAGCCACCTCCAGATCCTCCGCATCGTCCAGAATATCGGCAAACTGACGGAAGCTTTCGGCAACCGCGGTGTTCAGCACGATATTGGGCATGGCAATGTTCTGAGAAGATCCCAGCATACGGAATTCAAACTTGTTACCCGTAAATGCCAAGGGAGAGGTACGGTTTCGGTCGGTGGTATCCTTGCGGAAGGTGGGGATGGAGGGAATGCCCAAATCCAGAATTCCCGCGCCCGCCGCCTTATAAGCGGTTCCGTCCACAATGGAGCGAATGATCTCATCCAGTTCCTCGCCAAGGAATACCGATACAATGGCGGGAGGTGCCTCGTTTCCGCCCAGTCGGTGATCGTTACCCGCGTGGGCAACCGAAATACGCAGAAGATCCTGATAATCGTCTACCGCCTTCAGAACCGCCGCCAGCACCAAAAGGAACTTGACGTTCTCTGCGGGCGTCTTTCCGGGATCCATCAGATTCTTGCCGCCATCGGTGGTGATCGACCAGTTGTTATGCTTACCCGATCCGTTCACACCCGCATAGGGCTTTTCGTGAAGCAGACATACAAGACCGTGCTTTTCGGCAATCCTCTTCATGTATTCCATAATGAGGAGATTCTGATCCACCGCTATATTGGTATTGGAATAAATAGGCGCCAGCTCGTGCTGCGCGGGAGCCGCCTCATTGTGCTTGGTCTTGGAGTTGATGCCCAGTCTCCACAGCTCCTCATCCAGCTCTGCCATAAAGGCACTGATGCGGGATTTCAGAGGGCCGAAGTAATGATCCTCCAGCTCCTGTCCCTTGGGAGCGGGAGCGCCAAAGAGGGTTCTTCCCGCGTACCGCAGATCCTTTCGCAGATCATACATCTCTTTGTCAATAATAAAATATTCCTGCTCGGCACCGACCGTAGTATGCAGTCGCTTGGAGGAAGTGTCTCCGAAATAACGAAGCACACGCAAGCCCTGGGCGCTGACCGCGTCCATGGAACGGAGCAGAGGGGTCTTGGTGTCCAACGCCTCTCCCGTATAGGAGCAGAACGCGGTGGGAATGTAGAGAGATCCGTCCTTTACAAAGGCATAAGAAGCGGGATCCCACGCTGTATAGCCTCTCGCCTCGAAGGTGGCGCGAATACCGCCCGAAGGGAAAGAGGATGCATCGGATTCACCCTTGATCAGCTCCTTGCCCGAAAACTCCATGACGACCTTGCAGTTTCCCACAGGGGCAATAAAGGAATCATGCTTTTCGGCAGTCACACCCGTCAAGGGCTGGAACCAGTGCGTATAGTGAGTCGCTCCCTTTTCGATTGCCCAATCCTTCATGGCATTTGCCACTACGTCAGCAACCGACGCGTCAATGGTTCTTCCCGTAGCGATGGTCTTGGTCAGCGATTTGTAGACCTCCTTGGGCAACCGCTCCCGCATGACGTCATCGTTGAATACCATGCAACCGAAAAATTCCGAAACTTTCTGGGACATATGTTTTACCTCTTATATATGATAACGATTTTGACAAACTGTATTATATACCACGAATCCGTGATTGTCAAGCATTTTTTATGAGGGGGAGTCGGTGGCTGCCTGCTTCTTGAAGTAGGCTTCCATGACCTTTGCCACAGGAGATGCGGCGCGAGCGCCCACAGCGCCCTCCTCCAGTACGCAGGAAACCACGATTTCGGGCTTCTCCAAGGGGGCGACACCGCAGAACAGTGCGTTATCGGTCTGCCCCTCCTTCTCCGCCGTACCCGTTTTTCCGCCTACGGTCACAGGCACGTTCCGAAAGGTTCTTCTGAGGGTATCGCTCTCGGAAACCACCTGTCGCATTCCCTCAATCAGAAGGTCGTAGGTTCCCTCTGAAATTTCGATCCGATCCAACACGGTTGTCTCATAGACATCCAGCGTCTCCCCCGTATAGAAGGTGCGAACCGAATCCAAAAGGTGCGCGCTGTATCGGGTGCCTCCGTTGACGATGGAGGAAAGATAGACACTCAGCTGCAACGGAGTATAGGCATGGTCCGCCTGACCGATGGCAGCCATCCGATTGACGGCATCGGAGCCGTCCTCGGCTATGCTTCCTTGCCTTTCACCCAGTTCTATGCCCGTAGGCATGCCGAGTCCCAGCCGCTCCGTGTACCGCGTGGCGGACCGTACCCCCATGGTCTCTCCCAAATGATAGAAGAACACGTTACAGGAATCCCGAAGGGCATCCACCACATCGGACGGTCCGTGGGTTCCCAAGCATTTCAGCCCCTCATACACGTGATCACACACATAAGAGGTGTATCCGTCAATGCATCCCGATTCCAGCGCGGCAAGCGCCATCCCCACCTTATAGGTAGAGCCGGGCGCATACGCGCTTCCCAGAGCGCGGTTCAGCCAGGGATTGTTTTCGTTGGCGTTCAGCGAATCCACATACGCCTGACTGTCAAATTTGGTCAGATCGTAGGTGGGATAGGTTGCCGACGCGAGAAGCGCGCCGCTGTTGGGATCCAGCACGGTAATCGCTCCCGCCTCGGAGGTGGAGATGGCATCCACGCTCGCTCGCAGTCCTTCCTCGGCGGCGATCTGCAGATCAATATCTATGGTCAGATAAATATCCTTGCCGCTGACGGGAGCGGGATCGTAATAGCTTTCAATGATCCTTCCGTTCTCGTCATAGCGAACCACACGGGTTCCGTTCTGTCCGTGAAGCCATTCCTCAAAGGCGGCTTCCACGCCGGATCTTCCCACCAGCGCATCCAAAGAATACCCGAGAGACAGATAATAGTCCTTGTTTTCGGCGGTGATCTTACCCACCTGTCCGAGAATATGGGAGGCAATCCCGGGATAGCAGTACACCCGCTCGCTTCTCAGGGAGAATACCACTCCCTCCACACCCGATTCCTCCAAAAGAAGAATGACCTCATTGGGCACGTTCTCGGCAATGGTATAGGAGGCATAGGCGCCGAAATCGGCAAGCTCCATTTCGTAATAAAGACGAATGAGATCGGTGATCTCCTCGGGGGTATACAGAGCCTCCGACAGCACATACCTCTTGACAAAATATGCCGTCAGGCTGTCCTCGTCAGTCTCCTCCTCTGACAGCTCCCGAAGTGTCAGAAATTTTTGATATTTCGTATACACTTGGGATTCCTTGTCCGACAGCTCGGATACAAACCGAAGCTCAGGATACACTCCCTCCAATAGGAAGGAATCCTTTGACAGACAGTCCTCGTTTTCGGTCCGTCGGATCGCCGACAGAGTCTGAAGCAGCTCTTCGTTGATCTCCCGACGGGTATCGGGCATGGCGCCGTATTCATAAACCAGATCGTACCCCGTATCATTTTTGACCAAGGGCACTCCGTTTTTGTCATAAATTTCCCCACGTACACCGGGCACGGTGTAGGTTCTGGTGTACCCCTCCTGAATGGGCGGAGGTGTTCCCTTTGCCTGATACACCGCCATCACAATGACGCAGGCAAGGCAGATCACACCAAAGAAGGCGGCAATCGCCACGTATCTCGCCCCAATATGCGCGGGGCGCGGGGGATGCTTCCGTTTGGATCGAGCCATGGTTTCTCTTCCTCCTTTCCCGTCAGAGCAGAGACAAAAGGAAGATACCCGCAAATACGGTCAGCGCCGCCGCCACACCTGCGTTCAGAAAAACGGCAGAGACTCTGCAGCTGCGCGGAACAGGCAACAATCCCGATTGAAGCCGCATTCTCCGTCCGCGACGGAAGAAAAACACAATGCCCACGATGATGGAAACAAACATCAAAGCCTCATAAAGAAGAACTCCCAGCATGGGGAGCATCAGAGGCGAGAGCAGCTCGGTCAGCGCCTCGCTGTTTTCTGCCGCCATATACTCCTCCACCTTGGCAAGGAATGCCTCATCCATAGCGGGGGCGACCTTCTGCAAAAGCCAGGGCGCCAGCACCCCGCCCAACAGATTGATGATGCCGTGATAGACCATGGTGACCCAGATCCTGCCCGTTTTCACGTAGATCATGGCAAAGATCAGACCCACCGAAAAGGCATAAAAGAACTGGAAGAAGTTGCCGTGAACCAGCCCAAAGACCGCGGCGGAAAGCACCACCGCATAGCCCTCTCCCAACGGGAGCAGACGGTCACAGAGAATTTTACGGAAGAGCAGCTCCTCCAGTATACAGGGGATCAGCGCCACAAAGATCAGATTGATCCACCAGGGCGCCCCCTCGGTAATCTCCGCCACGGGATTTTCCTGTACTCTTCCCATCATGCTCTCGAAAAAGGCAATGGTAAACTGGCTGACCGTATTTCCGAAGCTCATCATGGCGATCGATACACCGAAGCCGCCAATGAGAAACCATGCGCTAAGGGGCTGACCCGAGGGGACTCCGCAAGGAAGACGCCGCAGGATCAGACAAAAGATCGGAAGTCCGATCCCATAAATGGGAATCAGCGACAGCGCGTGCGTTACCGCCAAATGCTCCAAAAGAGCGGGAAAGAACCGATACAGAAGATAGGTGAACGCCGCGCTGCTCAGATAGACAGCCAGCATCAGCGCGCATACCGCCAGTCCTACCGTAGAGAAATACCGACGGGCATCCTCCTCGGATAGACATCCCGTACCGGGGTTTATGGAAAATTTTATTTTTTTTGTTTGATTCATGCTTGATACCTCCGCTCCCTTACCTCCGCTTTTCCCGAAACGGAAGCATGGAAAGCTTCACCAAAAAATACAAAACCAAGGATGTCCCTGCCGTTACGGCAGCCTCGGGAATCAATCGCAGTCTGAGGAAAAGCCAAAGGCTCTCCGAAACTCCTCCGAAAACGGCCAAAAGAATCGATGCCGCCGCCCTCAGAAGAAGAGCAGGAAGCATCAATACAAGATACGAGCCGTATCGCGGAAGCATCTTTTCGCCAAGCGTCCCCACCACCGTTGCCACCGTCAGATAAAGAAGTGCCGAGAGGGGCGCTCCCACACCGCAGATGGCATCCGATATAAGACCTGCCGCCACCGCAAACACAAGGGATGCCCGACGGTTGTCCAGCATGGATACCGCCACCACCGCCGAAAGAAGCAGATCGGGTACCGCGGGCAAAAAACGGAGCGTCGGGAAAAAGGAGCATTCCGCCGACGAAAGGATCAGAATCAAAAGTCCGTAGCAAAGGAGTCGCCAAAGAAGCTCGGAGCGAATGACCCGAGCGAGAAGCGATCCTCGTTTCCGTCTCCTCATATCACTCCTCCGTTCCGTAGCCGCTGATGATCATCACGCGCTTGAAGGACATGGGATCGGAGAAATCCACTGCGGGCTTCACGGTCGCCACCAGCATTCTGGTGCTTTCGTCTGCCGCCAGATTCTCTACCGTTCCCAGAAGCAATCCGGGAGGATACAGGCTTCCCTCGCCTCCCTTGGTATAAACGCAGTCGCCGACGCGGATATCCGCTCCCGGTTCAATATAGGTCATATGGCATACACCGCTTCCCGACAGAGACGCGTTGCCCTCGGCAACTCCCTCCACGCCCGTACGGTCGGTATATACCCCCACCGAGCTGGCGGTCTGTACCACGGTCACCACCTTGCACCAGTCCAATCCCGTCTCCTTCACGTAGCCGAGCAGACCCCGATCGGTGATCACCGACATTTTATTTTTTACCCCATGTACTCTGCCCCGATCCAAGGTCAACACCGTCACGGCACTGCTCGTCTCACGGGCGATCACACGGGCATCGGTCAGAGAAAATTCGGGATGATCGGTCGCCATCCTCAGATAGGATTTCAGCCACTCGTTCTCCGCCTTCAGCACCTCGTTCTCTCTGGATTCATCCTCCATGGAGTCCAATGCTTCGCGGAGCGCCTCATTCTCTGCCTCTAATTCATCGTAGCGGGTAAAGGCACCCACAAATCCGTCCACCGCCTCACCGATCTTGTTGCCGCACCACACAAAGGGAGTGGAGACGGTTTTTACCGCGCTCCGTAAGGGAGCGGGCAGACCAATGGCACCGAGAATCGCCGTAGCGGCAATCAGACAAACGGTGACAATGACGGTAACGATAAAAAACCTGGATTTCAAAAATTTCATCGACAGCCCCTCCCCGATCACCGCTCACGGAACCGAAGGATTCCGTCGGATTCGACTCCGCTGTCAATGATGCGGAGCATGCCCATGCATACGTTTTCCATGGGACGCTTGGCAATTCTTGCCCGCATGCCCATACGCTCTCCGATCAATGCCGCAAGTCCGGGCAGAAGCGCACCGCCGCCTGTCAGCACTAATCCAAAGTCATAAAGGTCCGAAGAGATCTCGGGAGGTGTGCGCTCCAATGTTCTTCCGATGGCTTGAAGGATCTGATCCAAGGAAGGCTCCATTGCCTCTCTCAGCTCCTCGCTGCGCACCTCCATCATCACACCCATCCGTCTGGTCAGATGCATGCCGCTGACCGTCATAGATCCACGGTCCACAGAAGGATGCGCCGAGCCGATCCGCAGCTTCAGCTCCTCCGCCGTAGCTTCTCCGATCAGCACACCGCGAGTCCTGCGCAGATGCGCCACGATCGCCTCGTCCAGCTCGTCGCCCGCCACTCGAAGCGATTGGGATGCCACGATTCCGCCAAGGCTGATGACCGCCACCTCGGTGGTTCCGCCACCAATATCCACGATCATGGTTCCCTTGGGACCGCTGACCCGAAGCCCCGAGCCGAGCGCCGCCGCGATGGGCTCCTCCATCAAAGCCACCCGTCTGGCACCCGCCTCAAAGACCGCGTCCTCGATGGCTCGCTTTTCCACCTCGGTCACACCGAAGGGAACGCTTGCCACCACCAGAGGACGGCTGAAGGTGGAGATGGCTCCGATGCTCTTAAAATAGTTCCGAAGCATACCCGCCGTTACGTCGGCATCGGTAATGACTCCGTCCTTCAGAGGACGGAAGGCAAGAATCCCACGGGGGGTTCTTCCCATCATCCGCTTGGCTTCGCCGCCCTGCGCAATGATCTCACGGGTTTCCTTGTCAATGGCAACCGCCGAGGGGCATCGGATCACAATGCCTTCTCCGCGCATACAGATCAACGTATTTGCCGTACCGAGATCCACGCCAATTACCTTCGCCATAGCCGAATATGCTCCTTTCCTTCGTATTTTTGATCCGAGCGAATGATCAGCTCGGATATGCACCCATACATTCAAACCACAAACGGTTCAGGGCATTCATGGGCAGCCCTACTACATTAAAATAGCATCCCTTGATGCCCCTGACCCAACGGGAAAAATCCCCTTGGATGCCATAAGCTCCCGCTTTATCCATAGGATCACCGGTGTCCACGTACCGCTCGATCTCCTCCCTCGGAATGGGATCGACGGTCACCTCGGTCACCTCATAAGAGGAATGGGTCACCCCATTCACGGTCAGAGCAATGCCCGTAATGACCCGATGGGTAGTACCCGAAAGCTCGGAGATCATCCGAATGGCATCGTCGCGGTCACGGGGCTTTCCGAGAATCTCGCGGTCGGTGGCGACCACCGTATCGGCAGATACCACCACAACCGTCTCTCCCTGTGCGGATGTCAGAGTATCCGCAACCGCCCGTCCCTTTCTCCTTGCCAATTCCTCGGCATAGGCGGTGGGGTCAGAAAGGTCGCAATGCTCGTCCGCATGAGCGGGCAGTATCTCAAAGGGCAATCCCAAGCCCGAGAGCAGCTCGCGCCGTCTGGGCGATTCGGATGCCAGAATCAATCGAATCGACATATTTTACCCTGTTTTTCACAAAAAATTTGAAAAATGGCAACACCATACCATTATCCAGTATAATTATAGCACAACCCCCTCCCTTTTGCAAGGGTTATTTATTATTTTAAAGAAGAAAAGAAGAGCGGAGGAACTACATCCTCCGCTCCGAACTTATTGATAAGATGATCTTAATGATACCATGAATCCCGAATGATTACGATTTTTTCTCCCTTTTTCGTGCTCATCACGAGACCGCTTCCCTCATCGGTTCCCACTACTTCGTATATGGCCAAAAAGTCTCCAGTGCTGCGGTACTCGTTCACGTTTGCCTCGAACTCATAGCTGCAATCGATGACGGTGGAGCCATGAAGTGGATGAATCCATGTGGAATAGTAGCCTGTACCGGTAAATCCCAGCACGCCCTCTACCGAAATGTTTCCTTTAAAGTGGCAATTCTTAAGAACCATCCCACCGTATTCACCGTCATAGCCTATAATTCCGCTGATGGTACTCCTAGTAATGTCTCCGGGGGTATGAATATACAATTTTCCTTCTACCGTACAGCCATCCAGCAGGAGATTATCAGAGGAGCCGGCAAGAATACCATAATATCCATTCGTGTAGCTGCCACCCAAGCAATGTTCACTTTCAAGCTCCACGTAGGCATTCTTCAGGATGACATCCTTGAAATATCCGTTCAGCTCGGTGAACATACCCATGGGAAATCGATCTTCCTCTCTTCCGTTGTAGGGAATCACGGAAAACATATCCAGATTTCGGATCTCATATCCATTTCCGTACAGCACGCCATTGAACGCATAAGGGATCCAGTCAAATCCCGCAAGATCTACATGATCTGCCAACCGATACGCTCGTCCGTTTTCCATATTTTGTAGCTCCTCCGGTGTGCGGATCTCAGTGACGGTCTGAAGCTGGGGATCCATAATAACGTAAGAGATCGTCTCGGAATGAACGTACACCTCGGTGTCATCCCCATCTACTATTACCTTAATCGTTGGGAAAGTACATTCGAAGACACCGCAGTATGTGCCCCCGAGGGGTCCCTTGTAAGGAATCTCCATGCGATAGGTGTCTCCCATCACCTGTGTCAAGAGATATTCCTGTCCTTCCTCATCCAAAAGGGCAAGGATCTCATCATATCCCTCGGTACCCCTCAGGGTAACGGTTGCCGTCATCGTGTCACCGATGAAATAAACACCCTCCTGCGACAAAACGGCCTGTTCCACCGTCACATCTCCGCGAATGGCAATCGCGAGGGAGGGCTCCTGCGTCGCAAAATCGATCACAGGCTGACCGTCCACCGTGTAAGAAAGCTCGGTAATCCGCAATTCCTCTCTGCCGCTTTCCGTGGTAGGAGTGTAGATGATCTCATAGGTATTTGCCGTCAACCGTCTGAGGGAATACTCCACTCCGTTTACCTTGGCAGATTTCATTTCAAGAGTTACACCTTCGGGGCGATTTACCGTCACCTTTAAAGGCAAAGTTTCCCCTATCAAAAGAATCGTATCCTCATCCGTGGACAGTTGCGTTACAGAAACGTAACGGTATGCCACCGTTGACTCCTTGATTTCTGTTTCGACACCCAAGCCGGCATTCAGATCGTAAGTGCAAGTTACTTTGACGGTGTAAACGCATCCTTGCGACAATCCCTCAAACCGTCTGACGCTCGCATCGGCAGCGGTTTGGATCACATTCCCATTTCTCAAAAGCTCGATCTTCGTCACGGTGCCGAGCCCGTCGGGATCGTTCTCGGTCACCGTAAAGTCAATGCTTGTCGGCCCCGAGGTTGCCTCGATCTGATAGGTCGGCTTGGTCTTCGCGACGGTTTTGATCGCCCGAGCTACCGTATCCGTTCTCATTCCCTGACCGTCGTTCAGGTCATATACATAGGTCACTTGAACCGCATATTTATTGTTCGACAGCAGACCCTCGAACTTGCGCAAATCGAGGCTCTGTGCCACAATGGGCTCGTCATCGCCGTGCAACAGCTCGATTTTTGTGATCGCTCCGACATTGTCCATATCGGTCTCGGTCAGCGTGAAATCAATGCTTGTTTGATCCGAGGTTGTCTGGATATGATAGCTCGGCTTCTTCTTGACGACGGTTTTCACCGTCCGGGTTGCCGCACCTGTTTGCATTCCCTGACCATCATTCAGGTCATACGTATAGGTCACGCGAACCGCATATTTATTGTTCGACAGAAGTCCCTCGAATTTGCGCTGTTCGATGTTTTCCGCCGGGATGGGCTCATCGTCGCCGTGCAACAGCTCGATCTTTGTGATCGCTCCGATGTTATCCGCATCGCTCTCGGCAACCGTAAAGCTTACGCTTGTCTGATCGGAGGTGATGCTGTCAATCTCCAACGTAGGCTCTGTCTTTGCCTTTGTCTTAACCGTTTTGGTCACGACGATGGTCTGCGCTCCCACTCCGTCATTCAGATCGTAGGTATAGGTCACGCGAACCGCATATTCATTGTTCGACAGAAGTCCCTCGAATTTGCGCAGATCGGTGCTTTCCGCCACGACGGGCTCGTTCTCTCCTTGCAGCAGCTCGATTTTCGTGATCGCTCCGACGTTGTCCGTGTCGGTCTCGGCTACCGTAAAGCTTACACTTGTCTGATCCGCGGTAACAGACTCGGCGGAGAAGGTCGGCACCTCCTTTGCGGGAGTGGTAAATGCCACATCCAGCTTGCTTGATCCCTCTCCGTCACGGTAAGCCACCGTCAGGGTATAGGTATGATCGCTCAGCAAGCCGCCAAACGAAAGCTTGCCCGCCTGAAGGTCTCGGATCAGAGCCTCCGCGTCATAGCGGACGACCTCTGTCTCTCCGTCAAGGATCGCGACAGACAAGATCTCCTTTTGCGTATAATCCTCAGCAAAGGCAAGGGCAAAGGAAAGATCCTCCTTCCCCGCTACCAGATTCTCCACACTCAGCGCATGACGGGTCGTCACTTCCTTTTCCCATACGGTAACCGTCCGTGCCTCTCCGTCCAGAAGCGTTGCCTCCAGGGTCATTTTATACTCGGTCTTCGTGGTCAATCCACCAAAGGTCACCGTGATTCCCTCGTACAGGGCATCCAAGGAAATAAGCTGCTCGGAGAGCTTGACCTCTCCCTCGTAAAGAACCGCGCGAAGCTGTCCCTTCGACAGACCAAGCAAGGAGACCATCTCATTCGCCGAGAAGGCGGCGCTGATCTCGCAAAAGCCGCTCAGAGGCTCGCTTACACTCACGTCGGGCGTTTCTTTTTCATAGACACCCACGCGAACGGTTCGGTCACCGTCCATGCGTACGTCCTTGATCTCGGTACCGTCGATGTACTTGATGGCATCAATGGTAAATTCCTCAATTCCCTCTACGCTGCCAACCCGTTGCCTGAGGATCAGATGCTCCATATCCGAGCCTTCCTCGAACATATAGGAGCTGAACTTCTTTCCGTTCAGGGTAAAGGACATGATCTCAAAATTGTCGGGGTTGCTGAAGTGAATGGTAATGAAAATTTCCTGATTGGGGTGCGCATAGTAAAGCTCGGATGCCGATTCGAAATCGGTCAGCGTGCTTTCGGTTTCGGTCTCAAGCAGCGTTTCGCTCTCGCTTTCGATTTCGGGCAGAGTCTCGCTTTCAGTCTCAAACAGAGTCTCGCTTTCGGACTCCTCGCCCTTGTGCTGACCGTAATGGTTTCCGTTGTTTCCGTTGTTGCCGTTATCCTTTTCCAGCGTAAAGCTTCCCGCACGGATCGCGTCCAACGGATCGGGGAACGCCGCCTGTCGGCAAAGCGCCACCAAGCCCTCTGCCTCGTCCGCGCGAACCGAAGGAGTGCCCTCATAGACGGTAGAAACCGTCATGCCCTGATAAATGGGGATCTGCTTCTCCACGGTAGGATCATCCCCGCCTCGGAACAGGAGCATCACCACGGAGAACAGGAAAAAGAAGCTTGCCGCCCCCGCCAGAATCGGGATAAGAATCCGCCTCTGTGTCTTGCGGCGAACTGCTTGCATCATGGAAATCCGCTTTTCGGTATTGCGGTCGATGATCTCCTCGTCAATGCCATTCAGCATGTCGAGCTTCGCTTCATCTCTTTTGATCTTTTTGGGATCCTTATTCATATTTCCAGCCCTCCTTTTCCAGCGCTTCCTTCAATCCCCTTCGCATTTCCTCCAACGCGCGGTACACCGTACTGCGGCTCACGTCCAGCAGCTGCGCGATCCGATCCGCGCTGTCGGCATAATAATAGCGGCAGATGAAAATGAATTCATTCTTGGGATCCAGGCTCCGCAAAAACTCATTCAACACACGGATCATGGCACGAATGGCATATTCGGTCTCGGGGGTTTCGGGATCGGATACGCACTCGTCCAGCTCCTCCAGCGCCACCGTCATCTCGGACGGAACACGGCGGGCGGCATGGTTCTTGCGAAATCGGTCGATGGAAATGTTGCGTGCGATCTTGGACAGAAAGACCCGAAATACGTTGGGTCTTGCGGGAGGAATCCGATTCCAGACCCCAAGATAGGTATCGTTCACGCATTCCTCGCAGTCCAGTCTGTCATGAAGAATATTATGGGCAATGGTATGTAGATACCGACCGTATTTTTTGGACGTCTCCTCGATGGCTCGCTCGCTTCTCTGCCAATACAGCTCCACGATCTCACCGTCGCCCAAGTTCTCGCCGATCAGCTTTTCTTCTTCCTTGGTCATGATAGCGCTCCTTTGCGTTTATTTTGGCTCCTATCTTATAAGTCGTATTTTTTCGGATTTTGTCTCATTGTTTTACATGATTATATCATATTTTTTCTAAAATTGATCTTTATCCAAGCAAAAAACGCCCGAATTCGAAAAACTTCAAATTCGGGCGGGATTTCATTTTATGGATTTTTGATGAAACTCACAAAGGAACATTCGGCAAAGGAAGATCTTTGACCGCTTGGTAAAACTGTTCCAGTTCTTCCACGGTCATTCCGTTTCTGAAATGGTATTTTTCATCGATGCCATGCTTCGCAAGAGATTGATTCGCATGGTAAGCATAGTACAAAAATTTCATTTTGCAATCCTCACTGCCATATTCTATCATCTGCGATTCATCCATGATCATACGTTCGTCCTCAAATTGAAAGATAGGATGGTTCCACGCAAAAGGATAGGGATCCAAATACCCGATATATACAGGTAGATCATCCTCGGTATAACCTACTGTCTGATAGTAAAAGAACACCAACGACTCATCCCCTTCCGCCACACTTTTCATCGCATCTCTGGGAATAAGAAGAGTTTTCAATGCAAAGATTTCATCCGTGCACGAGTACTCATGCTCCACCACATCCAGCACTTCAATGCCTACCTTTATCATGTCAAATGCTAAGAGAAAATCGGAAACTTCACCCGAAACACCTTCAAAATCCGAAACAGGACTCTCATCCTCAACCACACTGCCCCAACGCACTACCGCACCGGATAAACTAGTTAGCGAACCATAATGATCAGTTGGGCTGTAACCATCACCGCCTTCTTCCGTCTCTTGGGACTCGGTCACTTCCTCGGACTCTGACTCTTCCTCGGTTTCCGTAACCTCTTCCGACTCGGTGACCGTTTCGGATTCTGTCACCCTTTCAGAGTCTGTAACTTCTTCCGACTCGGTGGTTTTCTCGCTTTCCGTAATTTCCTCCGATTCGGTCATCGCTTCTGTTTCCGTTATTTTTTCCGACTCGGTAACCGTTTCGGATTCCGTAATCTCTGATTCAACCGCTTCGGTATCGGACAGAATTTCCGAATCCCCGTTGGGTATATTCTCCTCGTTTTCTCTGCATCCAACAAAAAGCAACGAGAAACAGAGAAGAAAAGCGAACATTAAACCGATTCGTTTGAACACAGTATTCACTCCTTTCTATCCATGGGGCTCATTCCTAACTGATACTAATGCGATAAGAAATCGCCTGATTGGTTGCCTTTGAATTGGTAAGCGCAAGAGTCAGCTTTTTGATCGTACTGCCAAAATTGTACTCAACAAAGGTAACCCGCGTAAAATCATCGTCTTCCGTTATAATATCCGGCAAGCCGCTACTTGTTTCCGTTATGATATCCAAGTTAATTCCATTACCGCTTCCACTGGTAACTTCACACGTGAAATTTACCGTTCCCACATTCGTCGTGCGAGCAAATTGCAGATATTTCCCCGCCATTGCCGGAAGTGAAAATATCGGAGTAGTTCCATAGTCTAAATTGTAAATTTGTGCGGCACTATCCAATATAGTCTTGGCGGAAGAATCTAAAGAAGCAAAGGTTGTATAAAAAGCGCTTGGCTTATAGTTTCTCGAAAACATTCCAATAAAAACATACTCATATTTCGAAATCCAGGATGAGTTTGTAATTGCCGTATATATATTGCCTGTAGTACTAAAATTCGTATATATTTCCTTGATCGTATTCCACCCACCTAAAACTTCATATATATACAGCGGAAGTATCATTGCTCCGTATGCATTGATTGATGCACTCTCAAGGCCAAGATGGCTATTCCCTATATATGCAGCAATTTGATTCCAAGTATTTGTATCCGGCAACGCCGACCCCGTACGAAACAGTGCCGCCAGATTTGAAAAACCTTCTCGTGCCCAGACTGGACCTGAATTGGTATTAAAGCCATATGTTGCCATAATCGCATGGTGAAATTCGTGTGCTACAACAAATTTTAATTTGTTTAGATTTCCTGGATGACACTCCATAGCATCTATTTCAATTCTTGATTTTCCGTTCGATTCATAAATTGTGAGACCGCTTTCTGGTATGCTCATCACATACGTTACTTCGTAGTAAGAGGCCGTATGTGGAATTGGTGCATTAAAACCTAATTGTGTCACAAAAAAATTATAAGATTCTTCAAAAGCATCAACTAGTTTCACTGCATATTGCTCTACCAACTCATTCGGATCATACCGAACACGAAGAACAAAATTTCCACCTAAAGTACGCTGAACATACGCCGAATAGTTCGATGTACTTCGATTGGTCATCTCTGACACCCTATCGACTTTTTCGGCAGAAAGAGCCTCTACACTTGCCGATTCGCTTGCGGTTTTCAGCCCTACATCCTTCTCGCGTTTCTCCAAAACGTTCTTCTTATAGGCAAGGATCTCATTGACAACAATCGTTCCGCTTTCCAATTGCACACCCAAGCTCTCATCCAACAGGATGTCGCAATACACGTCGATCTTTTTCGCTTCGGAGATCATGCCCTCTTGATAGAAATAGTCCGCCTTGGTTTGCAAGGAATATTCCGAAAGATCCACGGGGAAGGAATAGGGAGTTTCCCCGTCCGACGTGATTACCTTACCGCTCACGTCGTAAGAGCTCATTTCCTTGATCTGCTTGCTGGAAAGGCTCTCCATCGTTATGGGGAACTCTTCGATTTGGTAATCCACGTAAAGAGTCATTCCATCCTCGGCATAGAAGTGTGCCGCAACCTGATCGGATTCCATGGTTACGTCAATTTCCGACACCTCGGCAAGAAGGAAGGTATGGGAGGTTACTCCATCGGCAATAAACTGTACCATTCGGTTGATCCCATACCCATCGGGCAGAGATTCCGTGTCGATCGTAATCGAGCAAAAGGCGGTGGGTTTTACAAAAGAAAAGTTTCCGTTTTCATCCGTCCATACGGAAAAAGCATAGGTTTCTCCGTAATACAGAAGTTTCAGGCTTTCCGTATCATACACAGGCTGCGCCGAATATACTTTTATCTCAATCCCCGACAAGCTGGTATCGGGTGAATTGCTGTCCAACTCTATTGTTCCATGATATGTTTCATGAAGAACGGTTGCTCCGGATGAAATCACAAACAAAACCACAAGAACAACACTCATGATCGTAGCGATCATTTGCTTTACAAATGTTTTTTTCATAATAATTCTCCTTTCTCAAATTCGGTAACAAAAGCGTAAACAATACAACTCGTGTCTTGTACGTTATACCATCATCATCTCCCCCTTTCCAAAGGTTCAAAAAACAAAAAGCGACGGGTCTCACACCGTCGCGCCACTTGCGTATGTCCAAAGATTACACGGAGAAGATCGGCATAGAGGACTGTGCGAAGATCTCTGTACCCATATTATACCACAAATTCTTTTTTTTGTCAATGATTTTTTCTGTTCCTCGTTCTTGTTCATTGTTTTCTAAAAAATATTGACAATCCTTTTTTGTTATGCTATAATAAACTATGTATGTAATATGTAAAATGGAAGAAATATATTTTCTATACAACGAAAGGAAAGCAGTATGCAGGACAAATTTGACACAAAGTATTCCTTTGTGGAAAACGAAAAAGAGATCCTCTCCTTCTGGGAGGAAAACGAATGCTTCAAAAAGCTGAAGGCAAAGAACGCAAACGGACCCAAGTACCGTTTCATTGACGGTCCCATCACCGCCAACAACCCCATGGGTGTTCACCACACCTGGGGACGTACCCTGAAGGATACCTATATCAAGTACCATGCCATGAAGGGCTGTGACACCCACTACCGCAACGGCTTTGACTCCCAGGGTCTTTGGGTAGAGGTCGAGGTAGAGAAGGAGCTTGGCTTTAAAACCAAGCACGACATCGAGGAGTACGGTCTCGACAAATTCACCGACAAGTGTATTGAGCGCGTCAAGAAGTTCTCGGGTGTCATCACCGAGCAGTCCAAGCGCCTCGGTCAGTGGATGGATTGGGACAACTCCTACTACACCTACACCGACGAGAACATTCAGGGAATCTGGACCTTCCTCAAGAAGTGCCACGAGGGCGGATGGATCCGTCAGGTCTATAAGCCCATGCCTTGGTGCTCCCGTTGCGGAACCTCCCTCTCCGAGCATGAAATGACGGGCTCCTACAAGGAGATCGAGCATGAGGCCGTGTTCTTCAAGCTCCCCATTCTGAATACCAACGATTACATTCTGGTTTGGACCACCACCCCCTGGACGCTGTCCGCAAACGTGGCGCTGGCGGTCAATCCCGAAATGACCTACGTTCGCCTGCACGTTGCGGGTGAAGAGAACAATTACATCACCTCCATGAACTACTTCAAGCAGAAGTTCGAGGGCAAGGAGGGTGTAGAGCTGCTGGCGACCATGTCGGGTAAGGATCTGGAGGGCATGGAGTACGAGACCTGCTTCCCCGAGATCGAGGAACAGAATTTCGCCCACAAGATCGTTCTTTGGGACGAGGTTGCCGACGACGAGGGCTGCGGCGTGGTTCACATCGCCCCCGGCTGCGGTGCGGAGGACTTCGCGCTGGGCGAGAGCATCGGTCTGCCCAAGATCATTCCCGTTGACGAATACGGTATTTTCTACGACGGCTTCAGCTTCCTGTCGGGTCTGGACGCTCAGGATTGCCGTCAGCTGGTATTTGACGAGCTGAAGAAGAGAAACAAGCTCTTCTACACCCATAAGTATAAGCACAGCTACCCCGTTTGCTGGAGATGTAAGAAGGAGATCATCTTCCGTCTGGGCAAGGAGTGGGCAATCGCCGTGGACGAGCTTCGTCCCCGCCTGATCGCCAACGCGCAGAAGGTTCGTTGGGAGCCCCCCTACCAGGGCAAGAGAATGATGGACTGGCTGGAGAATATGTCCGACTGGAACATTTCCCGTAAGCGCTTCTACGGTCTGCCCCTGCCCTTCTACCTCTGCTCCTGCGGTGAGCTGACCGTGGTCGGCTCCAAGGACGAGCTGTACGAGCTGGCAGTGGATAAGTCCAAGGTCGATGCCATTCCTCACCTTCACCGCCCCTGGATCGATGACGTGAAGATCAAGTGTCCCAAGTGCGGCGAGGCGGTTGAGCGTGTCACCCAGGTCGGTGACGTTTGGCTGGATGCGGGTATCGTTCCCTTCTCCACCCTCAAGTATCTGACCGATAAGGATTACTGGAAGCAGTATTTCCCTGCGGAGCACGTGTTGGAAATGAAGGAACAGATCCGCCTTTGGTTCTATTCCATGCTCTTCATGTCCACCGTGCTGGTTGACGAGCCTCCCTACGAGCGCGTCAGCACCCACGGCATGGTGGTTTCCGAGGACGGAAGCCGCTTCTCCAAGACCGGCTTCATGATCCGCTTTGACGAGGCAGCCGACATCATCGGTGCCGATGCCTCCCGCTATATCTTCGCTTCTTCCTCCACATCCACCGACGTTCGTTTTGGCTTCAATCTGGGTGACGAGGCAAAGAGAAAGCTTTTGGCATTCTGGAATCTTCTGACCTTCTTCTCCACCTATGCCGATATTGACGGTGCAAAGGTAGATCTGTCGAAGCTGGACGTAAACACCCTTGCTCCCATCGACCGTTGGCTGGTGATCCGTACCAACCGCTTCATCGAGGAAGCCTCCAAGTACATGGCAGACTACTCCACCCGTGACGTGGTCATCGGATTTGAGTCCTTTGTCAATGATATTTCCAACTTCTACATCCGTGTCAACCGCGCTCGCTTCTGGAGCTCGGACGTAGACGCTGACAAGCAGAACGCCTATGCCGTTCTCTTCTATGCCATCAAGTCCATTACGGGTATCATGGCGCCCATCGTTCCCTTCATTACCGAGACCGTATGGCAGAGATTCATCAAGCGCTACTCCGACGAGGATGCCATCTCGGTATTCCTGACCGATTGGCCTACGGTTGCTCCCGCGCTGGATATTACCGACGATCGGATCCTCTCCGACGTAGAGCAGGCAAGAGAGATCATCTCTTTGGGACTCAAGCTGAGAAACGAGAAGCAGATCAAGATCCGTCAGCCCCTGCCCACCATCTACGTCAGCGAGAACGAGGCAAACCACAGCGCCATCGCGACCTTCGGCTCCATCATCCTGAGCGAGCTGAACGTGGGCGAGATCAAGGAGCTGGCAGATACCTCCGCGCTGGAAGCCAACTTCCTCACTGTCAACTTCAAGGTTGCGGGACGGGTTCTGAAGAACCGCGCCAACGACGTCAAGGCAGCTCTTGCCGAGCTGGATGCCGAGACGCAGCAGGCTCTGTCCAACGCGGTAAAGAACGGCGAGAACGTGAAGATCCTGGATCTGGAGGTTCAGCCCGACGTATTCACGGTCAACGCTCAGGCGCTTGCGCACATCGCGATCTACAAGAACAACGATGCCTTCGTAGCCTTGGATACCACCATTTCCGAGGAGCTGCAGAGAGCGGGTATTCTCCGTGACATCGTCCGTCAGTGCCAGGTGTTCCGTAAGATGGCAGGCTTTGACGTCAGCGACCGTATCTTCGTCTCCTTTGAGACCGATTCCGAGCTGATCCAAAGCATCATCGAGGAAAAGAAGGACGCTCTCAGCCGTGACCTTTTGGCAACCTTCAAGGATCCCGCCAACGTGGAGTACACGGGCAAGATCGACCTGGACGGAGCCGAGATCACCGTAAAACTGCAGAGAAATAAGTAAGTTTTCACAAAAAGGAACGGCAGAGCCAATGCTCTGCCGTTTCGTTTTATATACAATCTGTAAATGGCAACGGAAAAAGAAACCGTTTCGGTATCGGTTTGTGATTAATTATCTATTTACCTTTAGATTGATGGAAAATGAAGAATAAAAATACCGCACAAATCGGAACAGACAGAATCCATCCCAAAAGCAAGAACACAACTAAGCAAGCCAAAAATCTTCCTATTGCTCATCCAATCCTTGATTGCACCGCTGACAGCAGGTACCACACCTACAAGCGCACCGCTTTTTATTATTCATCCTTTCTATCATTTTGATTATTCTTGAGACAAACACACCTATACCGACGAATACACAAACCATAGACGCGAACGCAAAATAAACTATCATTTTTTCCTCCAAAAAAGTGCGTACAACCGAAGCTGTACGCACCGAAAAACGCAAACTCCGATTGTTGTCACACAAAACCTAACAAGCACGGAGAAAACTCCTTGTCCATCAAGTGGAATTTGCGTTTTTGCCAAATTCAAATCGATGAACAAGGTACAGGAAGAAAGCCCCCTATAAAAAGAGAGTCCTCTGGCATTGCTTGCTAATTAATTTTTGTGTGACGGGTTCATTATATCACAAAAAACCGTTTTGTAAAGTCCTTCTATCCAAATTGTATGCAAGAAGCCGAACTCTTCTCGGGTCGTCGAGGACGTCGACCCCTACGAGATAGAAAGAATTTGCCGCTCATTCTCCTAAATATACAAACGCATTTCCGATTGCATCCTTAGAAAAATTACAACGGCTTCATCCAGTACCCGGTAGGGGGCGACGTCTTCGACGCCCCGAGAAGGAAATGCCCACCGATCGCTCAGTGGGCATTTCTCTTGAATCATTTTTTTATTTTCCGATTTTACCGTTTCACCCGTCCGATAACCGCGCACACGAAGAACGCGAGCAGATCGGCGGCGACGATGGTAGGACCTACGGGCGTATCGAGTCCGAGGGACAAAAGGATTCCCGATGCCGAGCAGAGCACCGACAGGATCACCGACAGGATCACCACTCCACGGAAGCTTGAGGAGAGCCGCATGGCAGACAGCGCGGGAAAAATAATGAGCGCGGATACCAACAGCGATCCCACAAGATTCATCGCCAGTACAATGATCACCGCCGTCACGGTGGCGATCAACAGATTGTACAGCGACACGCGAATGCCCACGGCGCGGGCAAAATCCTCATCAAAGGTCACGCTGAAGATCCGATGGTAGCAGAAGATAAACAATCCGACCACCAGAGCGGACATGACAAGAGATATCCAAAGGTCCACCTCGGTCAGAGTCAGGATCGAAAAGGATCCGAAAAGGCTTCCGCACACGTCCCCCGCCACATTGGCAGAGGTGGAAAAACGGTCAAGGAGCAGATATCCCACCGCCAAGGCTCCTACCGAAACCATGGCGATCATGGCATCTCCCTTGATCTTGGTGTGCTGCCCCGATTTCAGGATCAGAATTGCCGCCAGCACCGTAATGGGCATGACGATCAACACGTCGTTGGTAAGACCCACCACAGCGGAAACCGCCAAGGCACCGAATGCCACGTGAGACAGTCCGTCTCCGATAAAGGAAAACCTCTTCAGCACCAACACCACACCAAACAGCGCCGAGCAAAGAGAAACCAGCACACCGACGATCAGCGCATAGCGCACAAAGGGATATTGAAAATACGAGAAAAGCTCACTCATGACGGTCCTCCTCTGCCGTCAGCGCGGCATCCTCTAAATACGCGCGCACCGACGGATAAAACGTGGGCTCCTCTCCCATAGAAAGCACCGATGTGGCATACCGAGCCACGGCGGGAAGATCGTGGGTGATCATGATCACCGTGATCCCCTCCCGATTCAACTGCTCCACGGTTTCATACAGCTCCTCGGTTCCCCTCGGATCCAGCCCCGCCGTGGGCTCATCCAACAGCAAAAGTCGCTCGGCGGCACACCGGGCTCTTGCCAGCAGGACTCTCTGTTGCTGTCCCCCCGACAGCTTCGAAAAGGGTTTTCCCGCCAAGGGAAGAACCCCCAGTC
>JAFVRI010000253.1 GCA_017504335.1 Clostridia bacterium | reverse complement strand
GATTTGAATTCTCCGTTTTCCTCGCGATACTTTACAATGTTTTTTGCGCTAGTCGCGTTGATTCCCGAAATATACGACAGAAGCGAATGAGATGCTGTATTGATATCCACACCGACCGCATTCACGCAGTCCTCTACCACGCCCTGCAAGGCACCGTCCAACCGTGCGGGCTTCATATCATGCTGATACTGCCCCACACCGATAGATTTGGGATCGATCTTTACGAGCTCCGCCAAGGGATCCTGCAGACGTCTGGCAATAGAAACCGCCGATCGCTGCATGACATCAAAATCGGGAAATTCCTCTGCCGCCAGCTTGGATGCGGAATAAACCGACGCACCCGCCTCACTGATAATAATGTACTTACAGTCGTAATCCACATGTTTCAGCACATCGGCAATAAAAATCTCACTCTCACGGGAAGCGGTTCCGTTACCGATGGCAATCACGTCCACCCGATATTTCTCTACCATCTTCTTGATGATTTTTGCCGCTTCCTCGGTCTTGAATTTGGATTTGGTGGTCGGATAAACCACCGCCGTATCCAGAACCTTACCGGTCTTATCTACCACCGCGGTCTTACAGCCGTTAATATAGCCGGGGTCAAATCCAAGCACGGTCTTGCCCTTCAGAGGGGATTGCATCAGAAGGTGCTTCAGGTTGTCGGCAAAGAGCTTGATGGCACCCTCGCTGGCTATATCAAACAGATCATTGCGAATCTCTCGTTCGATCGAGGGAGCGATCAGACGGTCATATCCGTCCACAATGGCTGCCTCGATGTATTTCACCGCGGGGCTTTTCGGATTATGGATCATTTCGGAGCAAAGGTAATTGAGAATCATTCCCTTTTCTACCGCGATGGTTACACGCAAATACTCCTCTTTTTCTCCTCGGTTGATGGCAAGAATTCGATGGGAAGGAACCTTTTTGATCTGATCGGAGTAATCGTAATACTGGGAATAGACCGAATCCTCCTCCTTCGTATTCTTGGTATGCAAAAAGCCCGTATCAAATGTCGCTTTTCTTACCGTTTTACGGTAATCGGCATTGTCGGAAACACCTTCTGCGATGATATCGCATGCTCCCGCCAACGCATCCTTGGCACTTTCCACCTTCAATTCCACATTGACATATGCCTCAGCCTGCTCCTCCAAGGAGGGCTCATAGGCATCGTGCTGAGAGAGGATCAGCTCTGCCAACGGCTCAAGCCCTTTTTCCTTTGCCACAGATGCTCTGGTTTTACGGTGAGGACGGAAGGGACGATAGATATCATCTACCTCTGTGATGGTTTGTGCGGCATCGATCGCGGCGGAAATTTCGTCGGTCATCTTTCCCATTTCCGTAATCAGATTCCGAACCTCTTCCTTTCTCTTCTCAATGTTTCGCAGATAGGTCAGGCGATCGTCCAGATCACGCAACACATTATCGTCCAGACTTCCCGTCTCCTCTTTTCGGTAACGGGCAATGAAGGGGATTGTGTTGCCCTCATCGATCAGAGCCACTGTCTTTTCGACCTGACTCTCCTTCAGGTGAAATTCTTCTGCCAATTTTTGAATGATGTTCATGCGGTACTACTCCGTTTTCTGATTTATAGTTGAGAAGAGCCATGGCTCTCCAGCATTGCGATTTCTTCCGCTGTCAAATAGCGCCATTCGCCGCGCTCCAATGCGGAATCCAGCAAAAGCGGACCGAATCGGATCCGTTCAAGATAGGTGATCTTATTTCCAAGGGCCTCCAGCATTCGCTTAATTTGATGGTATTTTCCTTCCACCAGCGTGATCACACCCTCGTTTCCATCCCCTCTGAGCTCAATTTTTGCGGGTTTGGTTTCATATCCGTCCTCCAGGGTCAGACCCTTTTCAAACCGATCGGCATCCTCCCTTGAGATCGGATGCTTTGCCCGAAAATAATATTCCTTACTCACATGACTCTTGGGAGCGAGCAGGCGGTGACCCAACACACCGTTATCGGTGATCAGCATGAGTCCCAGCGTATACTTATCCAACCGTCCGCAGGGGAATAGATTCGCTTTGGGAATTTCTTCAGGAAGAAGATCCAATACCGTACGGTCCCGTCCGTCCTCGGTCGCACTGACCACCCCTTCCGGCTTATTCAGCATGATATAGGTATATCTTCGATAGACAACCGTTTGCCCGCGAAAGATCACCGTATCCACATCGGGATCCATGCTCATATCCGCGCTTTTCGCTACGGAGCCATTGACAGAAACACCGCCGGAGCGGATGATCCGCTTGGCATCGGAGCGGCTGCAACAGCCCGTGATTCCGAGAAATTTATCCAGTCTCATACCGATCTCCTTCTTTTTTTATATTATATCATATTTCCCTGTTTTTTTCAACCGAAAAATCCTAAAAAAATCAAAAAGATCCCTGCCGTTATCCGAAGCAACGGCAGGGATTTTTATCAGTTAATTTTTAAATTTTCAACCAACCGCAACCGGCTTTCGACCGGCGTTGATCAGCTTCGGATAAGTTTCCATGGGAATATCCCAAGTTTCCTTCTCCAAT
>JAFVRI010000252.1 GCA_017504335.1 Clostridia bacterium | reverse complement strand
GGAATTTGTGGTTTCCTTTGCCTCTATGAGACGACCTTGACGAGCCATATTGCCATCTCCGTAGCCGTATTCCACGGTAGAGCCGACCTTCGCAAAGACCGACAGTTCAATGGTGTTTCCGTAAATCGAGGTGGCGGTGGTATTGGCGTAAACGTAGCAGATCAGATCATCCAGAGAGGCCGCGTTTCTTCCAATATAATTTTCGGAGGCATAGCCGATTCCGTAAGCGATATTTCCGCCGTTGTCCAAGGAGAAGTTGGTGTTATTGTAGCAGGCGAATACCTTGACCGAATCATCAAGGCCGTGATAGCTTCGGAATTTCTCTACCGTAAAACCGTTTGGCGTGGAGCCGGAGGTGGTGAAGGTGGTATTGGTCGCAATCCAGAGAACAGCGGTTTCACCGGGACCGATCGAACCGTTTTCGGGGTTGGTCAGTGTGACCTTCTGTCCCGTGGTCTCTGCCGTGTAGGTGTGGGTTCCGGGCATGATGGTGGCGATATGCTTCTGAGCGAAGACTTTGGGGTTTCCCCAGTTGGTTCCGACCTTGGTTAGATCGGAGTTCTTGACCACACAGTAGTCGTAAATGTTCAGATTGCGGTCGGAGTTGTTGTAAAGCTCAATGAATTCCGCAGAGCCTGTGGAGGTTCCCAGCTCAGTGATCAGCAACTCGGGGCGGATTGCCTCGGTTTTGTAAAGATGGATATTATCCCAGGTCACATCCATGCCGGGGGTGATGCAAATGCCAAAGAGGGAGCCGATCAGGGCGGAGTAGTTGGTGCTTCTCCAGAGCTTTCCGTCCAAGGGAGTGGAAATCAAATGATCGTTGACATAGATCATTACACCGTTGATGGGATCAATTACCGCTTTGACGTGATTGGTGCCGCCAAAAATATGATAGTGGTTGGTTACCGTTCCGTGAGGGTAGGTGTATCCTGTGGTTTTTTGCGTATAGGGAATCCATTCGGGACGAACCTGATCATAAAGGAACTTGCTCATTTTGGTTCCGATTCGTGTCTGCTGGAAGCCCTGTGTCGTGATGGTGGGCTGGAGACAGCTGCCCGAGGAGTAAATGGAGTGACCGAGCACGAAGGATGCATTGGAAATACCCTCCGAGTCATTTTGGTTGGTATAAACAAAATCGTATTCCAACACAACCACATTGCCCTTGATATCCTCATAGTGACCGATCACAGCCTCCAGATTGGAGCCGGAGGTATAGGGATTTCGAATCCGCAACCGGTGATGTTCGGTAATCTCATAGTCGGCACCTGTGGTGCCCTTGATTGATTCCCAGCCCAGAAGGTTTGTCAACCCCTGCGTGTTGTAAAAGCCGGGCTCAAGGTCATCGAAGTTTTGCTTGTAAAGTGTGGTGATCGCGGTATGATCGGTTCCGTCCAGCCAGAAGTCGGCATCCGACAAGGGCTTGAAAAGGGGATTGGTTACATGAACCGTAACTCCGTTTACGGACATGTCCGCACCAAAAGTTGCGTTCGGGTCAGACATATATGCCGAAAGATCGATCACGTCACCGAGATGAGCGGGGACTTTTTCTCCGTTGACCGTGACGTTGAACGCTCTTTTTTGAGCAAGCTCAACGGTGCCTGCTGTATGGGTATTGAATTCCGCGCGATAGAGGACACCGTGACGTGTGGGATAGGTATAGCGGATGGATCCGTAGCTTCCCACATACGTGGTCGCGGCATAGGAATCCCCGAAGGCATCCGTAATGGCGGATGTGTGATGATCCACATAGGAGCAAAGGTTGCCTACCGCCTGTTCTACGCAAGCTGTGTAGTCAATGGAGGCATAACCGATGCCGTAGCGGAAGGACGAGGGATCATTGTCCAGAGAGAAGTTGTAGTTGTTGTAGCAAACAAACGCCTTTTGATCCGCTTTCAACCCCAAGGAAACACGAAAATCCGCAAGGGTCTTTCCATTTCCTGCCGCACCTCCCACGTAGGTGGTGTTGGTTGCGATCCAAAGCAGGGCAACCTCACCCGGCTGCAGGATACCCTCTGCATAGGGAGGATTGGTGTGCGTGACGGTATAGGCAGCACCGGAGGGCTGATATACCGTGCTTCCGGGACGGATGTAGGCGATATCGGATGCTTTGTAAAGAATATTCGCATCGGTGTTGACCGAGGGATCACGGACGATGCAGTAGTCATAGAGATTGATCGGCTCTGTGGAATTGTTATAAACCTCGATGTACTCATTCCAAGAGGCGCTTCCGTTGGGAGCAAGCTCGGTAATGAGCAGCTCGGGAATCTTTTCATCTTTGTAGATTTTGATGTTATCCAGTATAAGATCAATGCCCGGCATGACACGCAGGTAGACCGCCTCTCCCACACAGGAGGAGTAGAAATCTTCCTCCCACGCATTATCGCAATTAGAGGAGAAAACCACCCGTCCGTTGACGGAAATGTCCATGCCGTTCTTGGGATCAATGACAATTTTATAGTGGTCGTTCGATCCGAAGATCATGGAATCGGTCGAGTAGGAATGATAGGGAATATGCTCGGGGGAAACCGAAGCACCGACGGTTTTCCATGCTCCGCTCTGCTTCAGAAGCTTTTCGCCGTCAATACTTCCGTTGACAGAAATGGCGGGTTCTATATAGTTTCCGTTACTTGCTACAATGCGGAAGGGAGCGGAGGCACTTTCGCTTACCTCAGACTCCTTATATTCCATATCGAATTCCAAAACCGTTCTGCCCTTGGTAAAGGGGGAGAAGTCGCCGAGGCGGAAGAGCAGTTCGCCATTCGCGGCAGATGAGGTGGGATTTTGAGTGGGAACGTGCAGACGAAGCCTGCGGTCTGCGGTGATCTGACAGATCTCACCATTTAATACACCGCTTGCTGTCCATCCAAGCAGATTTGCAATCTCGGATTTGGTGTAGCTTTTGGCGGTATACGCGGAGAAATCCTCGGAATAAGCAGCCTTTGCGCTGTGGTCTTTTACCTCATCGGTGGGCGTATAGTAATCTATCTTGGAGTTTGACGAATAGGGAAGCTGCATGATCTCCACGTCTCCGTCGGCATACCAGCAGTTGTCGGCACCGACCTCGGTGTAGATCCGCTTATTCAAAGCAGCCGTATAGGAGCTGGGCATACCCACGGGATAGGTCACACCGGAAGTTCTCTTTCCGAAGGCGGGCTCGGAGGTGGTCCAAAGGGTATAGGTGGGAGCCACCGCTTCATAGAAGCCAATGGTGCATCCGCTGTTTCCGTGATGTGGGATCTGGAAGAAGTCGCTCTTTAGATTGTTTCCGTGCATGGCGACAATACGATTACAGCCCGCATCCATCAGGTCGGTGGGGATCATGAAGGTCTGATCGGCATATTCTAGCTGAATGACCGTGGAGGCATTGTTTCCGTTGGTGCCAACAGAGCCGTTGTTGTGATAGAGATCCTCGTGGGTATAGAACACTTCTATATTCATGTTACAGAAGGTGAATTTCTGTCCCGTGTGGGGGATAATCAGATCCGCGTCGCCTCCAAAGAGGGGAAGCAGATTGGGAAGGGTAGATGTCATCCACGTACCCGAATATTTGGAGGTATCGGTAATGGTGGGGTTCGCCATGACCGATTCCAGAATGACATCCTTACCGTGGGTGGATGCGAATTGTTGAATGCATCCCCTGTGGTCATCGTGGTCATGGGATAAGAACCAGCAGGCGATGACGATTTCTCCGTCCTCGCGCTTGTTGTTGTCGTACAGGAAGTTATATAACCGCTCGGCATCCTGCGTATATCCGCCGTCGAGGATGATATAGCGTCCGTCCTCCAGGGTAATGATGTAGCACATACCGTTGTTGTCGTATTTGGGATCACAGCCTGCCGCACAGGTATAGTGAGAATATTCCAAGGAGAAGATCGAGAAGGTGGTTTCTGTGATTCTTGTGTAGGAAGGCTCTGTAACCTTCATTGCCGTGGTGACCAGCGGGTCGGTCACGATGTACATCGTTCCGTCCGATGCGGTGTAGGATACGTGTGCCATACCGTTGGAATTGTACAGGGTGGCATAGCGGTTGTTTCCGATGCTGTTGGTCTGGGCAACGGTAAAGCCCGCGTTCACCATGGTGGTGTGAACGTAGGTCTCAAATTCCGCGGCGGTTGCCCCTGTGTAATATCTACCCACGTTTTGGTTGGACAGGGTAACCATACGGTGTAGGTTGCCCCCCGCAAAGGTGGGAACCGATACCGTGGAGGCCGCGTTGACCTTCAACGAAAGAGAAAGTCCAGGCAGGAAGCTTTGTAAGAAAAGGATCAGTACAAAGGCTGCCGACAGCCATCGAATCAGTACTCTTTTTTTCATAAAATTCTCCTATTATGGTTTGAATTGGATATACACAGATATATTATAACATATTGTAAAGAGTTTTTCAAGCTTTTTTGCGGATGCGTCCTGTTGACTTTTTTGGATCGGTATGATATAATTCAAAAAAGATGCTTGAAGCATGCCAAAAGGAGAATATGTATGAAAATTATCGTTGCGCCCGATTCTTTTAAGGGAAGTATTTCCTCGGCGGATGCTGCCGAGGCCATCAAGAAAGGGATCCTTCGGGTGGATCCACATGCGGAAGTGATCACGCATTCCATTGCCGATGGAGGAGAGGGAACGCTTGATGCGTTACTTCCGAAAGAAAAACAGACCGAGGTGACGGTTACGGGTCCCTTGGGCGATCCCGTGGTCGCTCGTTACGGAATGCTCGGTGACCGCGCTATCATCGAAATGGCATCTGCTGCAGGACTGACCCTGATCCCGCCCGAAAAACGAAGCGCGGCGAGAAGCACCACCTATGGTGTGGGCGAGCTCATTCGCCACGCGTTAAAAAACGGATGTCGCTCCTTCATGCTGACGGTGGGCGGAAGTGCCACCAATGACGGTGGATGCGGCATGATGTGCGCCCTCGGCGTTCGATTTTTGGATAAAAACGGAAACGAGTTTGTGCCGATGGGCGGAACACTTTCCGAAATTGCCGAGATCCGAACCGATGGCTTGGAGCCTGCGCTTTCCGATTGCGAGATTCTGATTGCTACCGACGTGAAAAATCCTCTGCTTGGGGAGACAGGCTGTACGTATGTCTATTCCCCCCAAAAGGGAGCGGATGCGGACGAGCTTGCACATATGGAGCAGGGCATGACGCACTACGCGGAGGTGTTGCGTCAATGCGAGGGAGTCTTTGTTGCCGAAATCCCCGGCTGTGGCGCGGGCGGTGGTATTTCCGCACCTCTTCTTGCATTGACTCACGCACGGATCCAATCGGGGATCGAAACGGTGTTGGATGTGATTGGTTTTGACCGATCCTTGGAGGATGCCCATGCGGTGATCACGGGAGAGGGAAAGATCGACGTTCAAAGTCTGTATGGCAAAGCGATCAGCGGAGTGGCGGACCGTGCAAAGGGAAGAAACATTCCCGTATATTGCTTTGTCGGATGTGTGGGAGACGATCGGGAAGCCTTAAAGAGCATGGGAATTGCCGAGATCTATGACGTAGCATCCTTGGCAAGCTCCCCGGAGGATTCCATGACCCATGCCGATCTGTATTTGGAAAAAATGGCAGAGACCTGGATGGGGGGCTTGAAATAAAAAACAATAAGGAGACCGATAGGGTTGCACCCTAAAGGACAGTTTTACTTGCCGACAGAAAAAAGGACAGAGATGTTTCCATCTCTGTCCTTTTTCACACGCCTTGCCCTGCAAGGTGTAATGTGTTACAGCTTGTATGTGTACTATCGGGTTGTAAAACAATGCAAATTCACATTACCTGCGGGGTAAAAAGCTTAAACGCGGGTTCTGACATAACGTAAATATCGGACTTGTTTTTTCGCACGCCTCTACTCGAAACAAAACCGTTTTCATCCAAGCCGGCTATTACGCAAGGTTTCCCTTTGATCAAAACGATGATAATTTCGTTATCCTTTGGATAGGGTTTTACCAAAACCTTTTTTACAGGCGTCCTCGCAATATATCCAACGGGATAAAATTGAACCCAGTATACTGTTTTATCTT
>JAFVRI010000251.1 GCA_017504335.1 Clostridia bacterium | reverse complement strand
TCATCTCCGTAAAAGACAGAAGGAACACCGTAAACTGTAAACTGGATGGCAGCAGCCAATTTCAGCAAGGTAATGCCTCTTTGATATTGGCGAGCATCCAACCGTTTGTATGCCAATACATCATTGCTTTCGTCCGAATTCCGCTCATTTCCCTCGCCAAGAACGGTCAGGATTCGTTCCGTATCATGCGTGCCCAACAGATTCATTAAGCTGTTACAAACCTCATGAGGGTAACTTGCATAGATCTCCTTGAGCACATCTCCCAAAAATTCTGCATTGCCTTCAAGAAGAAACGCGAGAATGCCATTCCGAAGCGGATAATTCATCACACTATCCAACTGGTTCCCTAAGAAATATTGCCGTCTCTTTCCATATGCAATCTTGACAGCGGCATTTTCCCAGACCTCACCGATTATAATCGCATCACCGTTGGATGCATTTTTGATCGTTCTCCGAAATTCATTCAGAAACTCGTCTGACAGCTCATCGGCAACATCCAATCTCCATCCGCCAATGCCCATTTTCACATAGGCTTCTCCCACTCCGTCCTTACCGGTAAAAAAGCTTCTGCACTCCTTTACGTCATGATTCAGCTTGGGAAGGATTTGAATTCCCCACCATGTTTCATATTCGTTCGGATACTTCTTAAAACGGAACCAGCTTCTCCATTCGGAATTCGGATCGCTGTAAGCACCGCATCCGCCATATTCTCCGTATCGGTCAAAATAGCGGCTGTTATCTCCCGTATGGTTAAAAACCCCGTCCAGAATGACTTTGATTCCAAAGCGCTTTGCTTCGTTCAATAAATGCTCGAATGCTTCCTTGCCTCCGAACATTCCATCAATTTCCAGGTAATCCCCCGTATCATATTTATGATTGGAATATGCCTTAAAAATCGGACTGAGGTATAATACACCAACTCCAAGATCTCTCAAATAGGGTAATTTTTCCGCAATTCCCCAGAGATTTCCTCCAAAAAACATATTGTTTGCGAGCTTGTCCCCATTTTTCTCGGGATATTGAGGAACTCCGTTCTCCCAATCCTTGTTGATGATCACATCCGAGCGCGTTTCGACTTTTCCGTCACCACGGTAAAATCGATCCACAAAGACATGATACATGACGGTTCCACCGAACCAACTCGGTGTATGAAAATCCGCACGGTGGACCAGAAGAATAAAACGATTTTCCGATTGGCGCTCCAAAGAAAAATCCACTTGATTCCAAGTAGAGGTAAACAACGTATCATTCCCTCTGAGAAACAAAATCTCATAAAAGAACAAGCCTTCTTTCCGACCGTTGCAAAGTGCTTTGGTGTGAAGAGAAAGACGGTATTCATCTGTTCCGAGCTTGGTTTGATAAAAGCTAAACGGATAATCCCTGTCCTCTTCTCCGTCTCTGCAAATACGCAGTACAACTGCCGAAGCGCCCAATTTTCTGGGCGCTTCTACAGAAAATGAAATACAATCACCGAAGGCAAATGCCCCTCTGTGAGAGGCATCTGCTCCGTTCACTTTTTTCTTAATGATCGGCATCGCCGATGCTTCGATTTTTATAAGCATTCAGTAATCCTTATTTTTTATTTGCTCTTCAAAACATCATCCTTGATTTGATTCAAATTCCAAATATTCTTTGCATATTCGTGAATCGAACGGTCAGCGGCAAAATATCCTGCCGACGCAATATTCATCAAGGACATTCTGTTCCATTTTTCCTTATCCTGATAATCGAAAATCGCACGCTCTCTGGTCATATGGTAGGATTCGAAATCTGCCATACACATATAGGGGTCTGCCACACCGGGACCGCTCAACAGATAGTTTGCAATTTCGGAGAAGGAAACACCCGCAAATCCGATGTTCAATGCATTGATGATTCTCTTCAATCGGTCATTGTTTGCGTAATACTCTGCGCAATTATATCCGCGAAGCCAAATGTCATCCACCTCGGAGCTGGTTAAGCCGAAGATATACATATTGTCCTTGCCTGCCGCAGCCAGCATTTCGATATTGGCACCGTCAAGAGTTCCGATGGTCATCGCTCCGTTGATCATCAGCTTCATACAGCCCGTTCCGCTCGCCTCTTTACCTGCCAAGGAAATCTGCTCACTGATTTCCGCAGCGGGAATCAAATGCTCAGCCAAGGTTACGTTGTAATCCTCAAGGAATACGACCGCAAGCTTTTGACGAACCACAGGATCATTCTCGATCTCCTTACCGAGACAATAGATCAGCTTGATAATATTCTTTGCCATATAATAACCGGGAGCTGCCTTAGCACCAAACAGGAAGGTCTGAGGCTGGAATTCCATTTCAGGATGCTCCTTGATATCCAAATAAAGGCCAATGATATTCATGACATTCAAGAGCTGACGCTTGTATTCATGGAGACGCTTGATATGAACATCAAACAAGGAATGGGTATCGATGGATTTTCCGGTTTTCTTATACAGATAGTCGGAAAACGCAATCTTATTCTCGTGCTTGATGCGGCGAATCTCATCCAAAACACCCTTATCATCCGCGTATTTCTTGAATTCGCTGAGCTCCTCAGGGTTATGACGGTATCCCGTACCGATGGTATTATCCAACAGGTTCGCCAACTGAGGGTTAGAGTAGCACAGCCAACGACGGTGTGCTACACCGTTTGTCACATTGCAGAATTTTTCGGGATACATAGCATAGAAGTCCTTGAAGATCGACTTGGTCAAAATCTCCGAATGGAGCTTCGATACACCGTTGATGGAATGGCACCCCACAGCGCAAAGATTTGCCATGCGAACCTGACCGTAACCGATAATACTCATCTTGGAGATGCGGTTCCAGTTTCCGGGAAATGCCTGCCATGCCTCACGGCAGAAGCGCTC
>JAFVRI010000250.1 GCA_017504335.1 Clostridia bacterium | reverse complement strand
CGTCAATTTATAACTACCCGTAGGGGGCGTCGAGGACGTCGCCCCCTACAAGAGATAGTGGAAAGCCTTTGCAATTTTTCTAAATAAACAAACGGATAAGCCTTTGTCTGAATAGGAGACAACACGTCAATTTATAACTACCCGTAGGGGGCGTCGTCCTCGACGCCCCGAGAATTGCAGATGATTGAAACGATAAAACAATGATAGAAAAAGAATTTCCGAAAAGAAAGCCGACAAGATTAAAGGATTTTGATTACAACCAAGCAGGAGCCTATTTTGTAACGGTTTGTACCGAGCACAGGGAAAACATCCTATCCGTTGTAGGAGGCGACGCCCCGCAAATAGAATTGCTTCCTTACGGAATGATTGTCGATCGATGCGTAAATCAATTACGAAATTTCTACGAGGATATAACGGTTGATCGATACGTGATCATGCCCAACCATATTCATGTAATATTGATTTTGTCCGATGACGGGGCGTCGAGGACGTCGCCCCCTACAAGGCAGCATTCACGCGTGTCATCCTTTGTGTCCACATTCAAGCGGTTTTGCAATAAAGAATATGGAAGAAACATTTGGCAAACATCCTTCCACGACCATATCATCCGTGATCGGGAAGATTACGAAAAGCACGTAAGATACATTCTTGAAAATCCCATGCAATGGCGATACGATGAGTTGTATTGCGAAAACGATGGATGACCCGAGAAATGATCGCCTACCGTTTTCTTCCCCTTATGCGTCATTCTGAGATCCTACGGTTTACCTCAAGCTACGAAGCCATAGGGGCACTTTCCACCGAGATGGAGAAGCACCCTTTTATATAAACCCGAAAGAAATTTATTTCTATAAAATCCTTTAGAAGAAAGGAAGAAGCCCATGAAAAAAAGAGTAATCCGAATTTTGGCATTGTCGCTGTGTTTGCTCCTCTGTCTGCAAGGACTCCTTGCGACAGGTGTGTTCTCTCTGCGCGTCGATGCCGTAACCATGAGCGTACCGAGCGCGACTAGCGGTACGTCGTCGCTTCGTAAATCGGAATTTCCTCACGGAAATTACGTGACCTGCTTTTCCGGGGTGAACGCGACCGAGGCGAACACATATGCTGCCTCTATGATCTCCGCGGGCTACACGCAGATCAAGAAGGCAACGGTCAACAACGTGACCTATTGGCACTACACCCACTCCAACGGTGGGGCGGCTTATCTGGTATACCAGGGAACTACCATGTACTTGACCACCGATGACCGTTCGGTTACCTCGGCTTATACCCCCAGAGCCAATTACCAAAAGATCACCGATACCACCTTGGGTATCATGTCCTTGGATTACTCCCACGGAGAGCTGGGAGACGGCAACGGTCTGTGTAACATTTGGACCTTGGAGGACGGTAGCTACCTGATCTTGGACGGCGGTTACACCTACGACGCCGAAAGACTTTATAACTATCTCTATGACAACAACAAGCGTGCGGACGGTAAGATCCTCATTCACGCTTGGTACTTTACCCACGGTCACGGCGACCACTACGGCGCCTTCCAGCAGTTCACCAACGACCATGCGTCGGATGTTACTCTGGAGTACGTGATCGCAAGCGCGGCAGCAACCGGTGATCCTTTGAACGCGGATCTGGTGACTCGCATGAAGTCCTATCCCGGCTCTAAGCTGGTTCGTCCCCACACCGGTGAGACCTATCAGATGCCCGGTCTGAAGATGGACTTTCTTTACACCTGTGAGGATCTTTACGTGTACAACGGTACCATCGAAGCAGGAAACAATTCCTCCATCGTATCCCGCGTTACCGTCGGCGGACAGACTATTCTTTACACGGGTGATGCGGAGGGTTCCGGCTGCGCGAAGATGATCAGCATGTACGGCACGGGTCTGAAGAGTGATTTTCTGCAGATCAACCACCACGGCTTCAGCGGCGGTACCTCTGACTTCTATAACAATGTTAAGCCCTCCTATATTCTCTGGACCTCGTCTCAATTCGGTGCCGAAAAACGTACCTCCGATAAGGTCTACCAGTGGATCGGTAGCGAAACGGTTCGTCAGGCGAACGTGGTTGTCTTTGGGCTCGTCGGCAGTGATTATAACAAGGTCTTTGCCGCAGACGGTCCTGTGGAGCAGATGACCTTCCCCTATAACGGAGACCGTGCTTCGCTTCCCACCTATCGCGCATACGATCAGGTGAAGGTAAAGGATTTGGACTACGTTTACTCCGAGAATTTTGATCGCTACATCACGGGAAGCTATACCGAGACCGAGCTTGAGAGAATGCTCGGTTGGACCATGAGCTCTACCACCGGTGTGACCTTTACCGTGACCGCCGATGGCAAGCTTCGTATTGTTTCTGCTTCTCAGAAGCCCGGTGTTGCCTTCGATTTCACCACGGGCGTGGGAACTCCCTCCATGAACTACGGCGGTGATATGATCGCATACCTTGCGGAGCTTCCTCATTTCCTCGATGGCAGAACCGTCATTGAGTATGAGATGACCTACAACGAGTCCATCGTTCCCGCAGCCTTCGGCGCCGCTTTCCGTGTGAGAAATGAAACCGCCGATGGCGCATACTGGCTGGAGCCCACGATGAAGGCAAACGGCTCCTTTGAAGCCCGTTACCGTTACAACACCGACTGGCAGTGGCTTTGTGACACAGTGGCAGTTGATGATGTTCCGTTTAACGCGCTGACCACCAATTATGCGTCCGACCCCACGGGTAAGTGGCTGTACGACGGCTACATCGTAACCGACCGCTTCGCAAACTGGACTGATTCGGACGGCGACGGCATCTATACCAGCAGCATGACGAAGAGCAACCACACCATCTTCGGTTCTACCGACAAGTATAAGCTGGTGCTGGATCCCGCCAACGGATTGGATGTTTATGTCAACGGTGTGCTGATCGCAAGCAGCGCCTTGGACGACGCGTGGAGAGATACCATTTTTGATAATCTGATCGGTACCCAGTTCGGTCTACGCGTTATGCCCGGTATGGATGTGGTGCTGGATGACATCAAGGTTTACCGTGAGGACAATATTCCCGAGGTGATCATTACCGAGATCGCTCCCGGAGGTGCCATGAAAAATGCGCTCAATGAGTACATTGAGGTCATGAACAACTCCGACAAGGCAATCAATATTTACGATTATTGCATCATCCGAGACACCGTCATCGGTAAGGATACTAAGGTGGACGGTGTGCCCGGTGAGCTGACTTACGATACTACTACGGAAGAGCATATCGCGTGGATCAAGCCCGGTGCGACGACCTGGACCCCCACAAACTTCCCCGAAAACGCAGTCACTCATGTAAATCCTCCTCGTGAGGAGGGTGTGCTTCAGCCCGGTGAGGTAGCGGTTCTGTGGATCCCCACCAATACGGCAAGAAATACCAGTTCTGTCAACAGGGAGAACACCGTCGATATGTTCCGTGCGTCTATGGGACTTTCGGATGATGTCAAGGTATTCTCCTGCTACAACAACTACGACTTTACCATGGCAAATTCCGGTCGAATCCGCTACGGTGTTGGCTATGCTAACGTGGATTACACCACGGGTGCCATGAGCAACGAGAAGCATCTTGGACGTTATATTTCCTATGTGGAGCATCTTACCGACGCAGACGGACTGAGTGTGACCATGTCCGGAACCAAGAAGTTTACACAGACCTACCCCAAGACGCATTACTCCTCCTACGGCTCGATCGAATATTTCTATCCCGAAAACAACCATTCCCGCCACGGCAAGCTTCTGTCCTCGGCTTCGGGTGTGACCTCTGCCGGTATGGCTCATCCCGAGCAGCTTCGGTACGATGTAACCGTGACCGTCAACGGAAAGACGGTTCGGGTCGATGCACCTACGCTGGATCTGACCCCCTATATTGCGGACGCAACCGCTTCTATTACGGTTGTTCTTACCGATGTCAACGGTATAGCTACCAGAACCACCGAGACGACGGTAGCGGTTTCGGATGGCATGACTGTTGAGATTTTCGAAGGAAAAGAGCAGGGAAAGAATGTGCTGTACAGCCAGAACTTCGATGACATCGAGGCATTCTCGCACACCTTCACCGATGCTACGGCTTCCTCCTATTACAACTATACCTTCAATTATGAGAAGCTGGTCGGTTGGGATCAGATGACACCTACCGACGGCTCGGAATTTGAGGTAACCTCAGACGGAAAGCTCCGTATTTACAACCCCTACTATATGGTTTATCAGAGAACGGTTGGATCTGTTACCAAGCACGAGACCAAAAACTACGATTTCCAGATAGAGATCGGTGATTTTGCCGAGATGATCGGAAACCGTGTTGTGGTGGAATATGACTTCCAGTACAACGATAAGGGAACCGAGGCAACGGCAGCGGCTGTATTCAGCTTCGGTAAGTACGTGGATCCCAACGGCTACTGCTTCGCTCCCGCGCTGACCGCGCAGGGCTTCTATCAGGCGAGAATCGGTACAGCGTTTGGCGGAAGCCAGGTACACAGCCAGATTCGTCCTGAATGGATTCCTTACAGCAAGACCACTACAGGCTACAACTATCCCTATGGCGGTACGACCAACCATTACAACATCTTCGGTGGAACCAACCACGTAAAGATCGAGGTGGATCCTTATAACGGAATTACTACCTATGTCAACGGTGTTGCCATTTCCTTGGTACAGAATACCGCGGCTTGGGAGACCCTTTACAGCAAGAATATTGGCGAGATCCTCGGTCTTTCCGTGGCTCCCGGTATTGAGGTTATTCTGGATAACATCGAGGTTTACACGGAGGAATCCAGACCCGAACTGCTTATTACCGAGGTGGGTAACGCAATGGGCTTGTATGAGTACATTGAGGTTTACAACAACTCCAACCGTGACCTTGATATTTACAACTACACTCTGATGCGCAATACCGATCTGGCAAGCGGCGGCGGTACCGGTGCATACCTTGGTGTAGGCGCAAACTGGTCGGCTCCCATTCGTTGGACCAATGCCAACATCGCAACCATCAAGCGAGGAACGCATACCTATACCGCTGAAAAATCGGGACAGAGCGTCACGCTGACCAATCCCGAAAGCGGATTGATCAAGCCCGGCGAGGTGGCGGTCCTTTGGATCCCCTCCAATACCACCATGGACGATACCACAAGCGCGCCTACGACAGAGACGCTTGAGATGTTTATGAACAACTACGGACTGACCGACTCGTCCAAGATCTTTGCGGCATACAACAACAATAACATCTCCCTTTGGGATAACTCAAATATCGCCTACGGCATCGGTTATGCCGGTGTGGATTACACCACGCACAATGCCTATGCGATGAATGAGCTGGAATCCTACGTTTACATGAACCAGTCCGCAACGTCGATCTACGGAAATACCGAAACCGCTGTGACCGTGACCGGTGGCTCTCTCGGATCGGGAGAGTTTACCTACAATCACGACAATGGCGTGAAGAGAGGTAGCTTCTATCGGTTCGAGGCAAAGGTAAATAGCTGCGGAACCGCACTTCCCGCACAGGAAAGAATTTGTGAAATTACAATCGGAACAAAGACCTTTCAGGTACCGCTTCGTGTTCAGCTCGGAGAGCTGACCGAGCGTCTGGATCTGACCACTCTGTACGGTGGAAGCATCCGTACCTCTCTGCCTACCGGACTTCGTTGGATGACCTCGGTCAATGCCGAAGCATACGGTGATATAAAGGATTGGATGCAGTACGGTGTCATTACCAACGTAGAGATCGGAACGATCTTGATTCGCACCGATGATCTTGGCGAAAGCGATCTGTCGCTTGCGCTGGTGGACGGTGAGATGTGTCACAAGGTTCTGGCAACCGATACCGATTGGTTTGAGGAGAAGCCTACTGTGGAAGCCGGTTACGGTGAAGACTTGGTAGGAACTCATATCTATGCCGGATCCGTGGCAAATATCAAGAAAGAGAACTATTGCGTGAAATATTCCGCGATCGGCTATCTGTCCATTACCTGGGCAGACGGTACGGTAGAGACGCTTTATGGCGGATACAGTGCGGATGCACATTCCAGAACCGTAGCAGAGGTTGCCTATAAGGCACTTGCTGACGCAAATAATGGATTGAGTGAAGCTGAGCGCGAGGTAGTGGCATCCTTTGCCGCTTACTACGAAGGTTAAACGAGGTCCTCCGGAGCGGCAATTGCCGCTCCGGAGCAAGAAAGGATATTATATGAAGAAATTTTTGAGACTGAGTGTAGTTTGGTTGCTTTTGCTTGCCATGATTTGCATGACTTTGGCATCCTGTAATGATGAAACAGACGAAGCACCCGCTCCAGAAACCGAGGCGCAGACGCCCGCTACCGATTTCACGGAATCCGCAGAAACCGACTCTGACACGGTAAAGCCCGAGGATAGCGAGACTGAGACGGTCAAGCCTGAGGATAGCGAGACCGAGACGGTCAAGCCTGAGGATAGCGAGACCGAGACGGTCAAGCCCGAGGATAGCGAGACCGAGGCTGCAAAGCCCGAGAACAGCGAGACCGAGGCTGCAAAGCCCGAGAACAGCGAGACCGAGGCAGCAAAGCCTGAGGAAAGCGAATCCGATATGACGGAGCCCGAGAACAGTGAATCGGATTCCGAAATTCCAGAAGCAAAGCCTATGGAGTCGGATCTTTTGAAATATCAGATCCTGTATACCAACAGTGACGGATCCGTTGCAAAGGGATTTGCCAATACACTTTTCAATACCATGAAGGAAAACGGACACGACATGACGTCAGTCCAAAGGGATACAGCGGTGAGAGAAAAGCAGGGGGCTTTGGAGATTTTGATCGGATCGACCAACCGTGCCGCTTCTACCGCCGCACTGGCAAACATGACCGAGGCGAACCAATTCGTGATCGCGTTTGACGGAAGTAAGATTGTGATCACAGCAAAGGCAAAGCTCAACATTCCTGTGGCGATTGACTACTTCCTGAAGAACTATGTAGACCTTGAAGCCGGTACGGTCAATGCGGACGACGGTGATGTTTACGTAGGCAGCGTAGAAATGGTCGAGCTTGCTGCTGAAGAGGATGGTGTCAAGACCTCCAAATATGCGATCATTCGCGGAATCAGCGGAAGCTTTGATACACTTGCGTACAACCTGTACAATATGTTCAAGAGCAGAGTCGGCGATGAGAACGTGAAATATCTGGATGACGGTGATGCCCGTCCTGCGGATGTAAACCTGATTCTGGTGGGCAATGATATCAACCCCGATAAGTACCCCGAAATCAAGGAAATTACCGCCAACTGGGGACTGTTTGAATACGGTTTTGCAAAGGTCGGAGACCATTTGATTGTTGCGGCAAACATTCAGCAGAGCGGAGAAAAGGCTATTTCCTTGGCTCAGACGCAGATCACTCGCGAGGCAGAGTGGGTGGACGGAAAGCTGATGATGAAGTTTGTTGAGGATCTTCGCGAGACCGATGACCGTTACCTTTCGGACTTTCCTCAATTTGACAAGGAGCTTCTGAGATTCTACTATAACAATGACAATGAAATGGCTTACGAATACAAGAAGGTAACCAAGGCTGAGTTCGATGCTTACGTTGCTGCGCTGGAAGCGGCAGGCTATGTTAAGCAGAACGGTGGATACCAGATCGGAAGAAACCATTTCGCAACCTGTGTTCATCCCGAAAAGGGACAGGTGCATGTCACGTATTTCCCGGCAGCGATCAGAGACAGCGGTGATATGACCATATTTACCACCAAACTGGAGGTGACCTCGGCGATTCCCACGGATACCTACGATCCTACTACGGATAAGCTCACCGAGACTGTGTTCCACGTCATGTCACAGGACTATACCAACCGTGGTGAAATGATCTGGGACGGTAACGGACTCAACTACATCGTTACCTTGGAGGACGGACGCTTCGTGATCTTTGACGGAGGCTACGCCAATTGCTCCGATGCGGATAATATTTATCGGTATATGCAGGAAATGAACCTCAGAGAGGACGGAAAGATCGTCATTGCCGCATGGTTTATGTCCCATCCTCACGCAGACCACCACGGAGCCTTCGATACTTTTATGGCAAAATACTATAATGATGTTACCATCGAGTATTTTGTAGCCAATTCTCCCACAGAGGAGTATTACGGTGATAAGCATTGGATGATTACCACCATGCCTTCCTTGCTGAAGAAGGGCAACATCAAGCTGATCAAGCCTCACACGGGTCAGGTACTCACTTTCTGTGGAACCAAGTTTGAGATCCTTCTGACCCATGAAACCGTGCTCGGTGCCTATGGCGGAGGAAACGATGCTTGCACCGTTGTTCGTATCATTGAAAACGGACACTCCATTCTGCTTTCTGCGGATGCTTCGGGCGGTATGTGTGCAAAGATGATTTCTCTGTACGGCGATGCTCTGAAGAGTGATATTCTCCAGCTGAACCACCACGGTGTGAGTGGCGGAACCACCGCATTCTATCAGGCGGTCGATCCCACTTATGCACTTTGGACCACCTCTGAGGATGCCTTCAGTGTTTACAAAGGTGGTCGAATTAATGGCGGCGGAAACTGTGGAGGCACGGCTCCCGAGAGCAACCGTTGGATTCGCGATAATGTAGGTAAGGAAAATTGCTTTGTAGCGGATGACGAGATCGAGCAGATCTTTATGCCCGAGGGCGGAGAGATCCGTATTGAGACCGATACCGGTTATAGAGTGACCAACGCCTATCCTGCGGGCGAAGGAGACGGAAAGCTTCAGGTTCCTTCAAAGGATAGCGAATCATGAAACGTATTTTCTGTATTGTATGTATCTTGATCCTTGCACTCATCATCTGCTCCTGTGGAGCAGATGATGAAGCGGGAGTATCGGATGATTCGAGCACAGAATCGGATGCGCAGATCGAAACGGAAACCGATTCTGATCGAATCATGAGCCCAAGCGAAGATCCGAAGCTGACGGAAAATGAAGAATATTGGGATAGCCGTCTTGCAGGCGCAGCTCCCGATAATTATTAAAGAGAAAGGCTTTTTTATGAAGCGATATATCTATCTGCCTTTGGTTCTCTCAATGGCGTTGTTGTTGCTCCTGTTCTGCTCGTGTGATTCCATGACTGTAGAGCTCGAGATAAATACGCCCGAGACGAATGTTCCCGAGACGAATGTTCCCGAGACGAATGTTCCCGAGACAAATATTCCCGAGACAAATATTCCCGAGACAAATGTTCCCGAGACGAATGTTCCCGAGACGAATGTTCCCGAGACGAATGTTCCCGAGACAAATGTTCCAGAGACAAATACTCCCGAGACGAATGTTCCAGAGACAAATACTCCCGAGACAAATACTCCCGAGACGAATGTTCCCGAGACAAATACTCCCGAGACGAATAAGCCCGAGACGAATAAGCCCGAGACAAATACTCCCGGGACGAATAAGCCCGAGACAAATACTCCCGGGACAAATACTCCCGAGATGAATAAGCCCGGGACAAATACTCCCGAGACGAATAAGCCCGAGACAAATACTCCCGGGACAAATACTCCCGAGACGAATAAGCCCGAGACAAATACTCCCGAGACCAGCGATTCGGAGAACGGATCGGATTACGAACAAGAATCCGAATCGGAGTCCGAGACCGACACGGAATTCGAGGGTGATTTCGACGGGGAGGATTATAATCCACCGATCGTCGATTCTGAGGAAACCGAAACAGAAACCGATCCCATCTATTGGGAGACCTTCTTTGACGATATTCCCAAGCTTCCGGGTGGAACCAAACTGTATTGAGACTGTCAGGCTATCCTTGAAAACAGGATAGCCTGATTTCTTTTTTTGTGAAACCTCTTGCATTTTTCGATAAACCGTTGTATAATAGACAGGTTGAATGGAACAATCCTCGGAAAGGAAAAGACGTTATGAAACTGTTTCAACCCAAACTTATTACTTCGATGAAGGATTACAGCGGCAAAAAGCTGATCAACGACTTGATTGCGGGTCTGATTGTTGCCATTATTGCGCTGCCTCTTTCGATTGCCCTTGCCATTGCATCGGGTGTAACACCCGAGCGCGGTCTTTATACCGCAATCGTGGCGGGACTTGTTATCGCGTTGTTGGGCGGTAGCCGAGTCAATATCTCGGGACCGACCGCTGCCTTTGCAACCATTGTTGCGGGAATTGTGGCAACACATGGAATGTCGGGACTTGCCGTCGCCACGTTGATGGCGGGCGTGATCCTGATTCTCATGGGAATTTGCCGCTTTGGCTCTCTCATCAAATTTATTCCTTATACCATAACCACGGGATTTACCGCGGGAATTGCCGTGACCATTATCATTGGACAGATCAAGGATTTTATGGGATTGACCTTTGCTCCCGGTACACACGCGGTGGAGACCGTAGAAAAGGTAACGGCAATCGGAAAGAGCATTACCACTTTGAACTGGCAAGCAATCCTTGTTGGTGCGGTATGCCTGGCGATCCTGATTGTCTGGCCGAAGATCAACAAGCGGATTCCTCCGTCTCTTCTAGCAGTCGTTGCGGGAATTTTGATGGTGAAGCTTTTGCCGATGGAGGTCAATACCATCGGTGATCTTTTCGAGATTCCCAGAAGCTTGCCTCCCTTTGAATTTCCAAAATTCAGCTTTGAGACGGTCAAGACCCTGTTGCCCGATGCCTTTACCATTGCCATTCTTGCGGCGATCGAATCACTGCTTTCCTGTGTGGTTTCGGACGGAATGATCGGCGATCGCCACAACTCCAACACCGAGCTGATCGCGCAGGGAGCCGGAAACATCTGCTCCTCTCTCTTTGGCGGTATTCCCGCTACCGGTGCCATTGCCCGTACCGCGGCAAACGTAAAGAATGGCGGACGGACTCCCATTGCGGGAATCGTTCATGCGCTGGTCCTTTTGCTGGTCCTGGTTCTTCTCATGCCCTACGCCGCATGGATCCCCATGCCAACCATTGCCGCGATCCTCTTTATGGTCGCTTATAATATGAGCGAATGGAGACATTTTGTCAAGATCTGCAAAACGGCACCTCTCAGCGACATTCTTGTGCTGGTGCTGACCTTCCTTCTCACCGTGATCTTCGACTTGGTGGTTGCCATTGCCGTAGGTCTTTTGCTGGCGGCGATTCTCTTTATCAAGAAAATGATCGATGTGACCAATATCCGTCCCTGGACAGCGGCGGATGAGCGTTCCGAGAGCGATGGCGGACGGCTCAAATCGATCCCCGACCGTGTTGCCGTGTTTGAATTGAACGGACCGATGTTCTTTGCTTCTGCCGATAAATTCCATTTTCCTATGAAGGACGGTGACCGTGTGATGATCCTTCGTATGCGGAACGTACCTTCCTTGGACGGAGCCGCTGTGGAAAGCTTGATGGAGCTTGTGCATACCTGCCGTTCGAGAAATATGAAGCTGTTGATTTCTCATGTCAATGAGCAGCCCCTGGCGGTCATGAAGCGATCGGGTTTCTATGACGCGGTAGGCGCGGAAAACTTCATGGAGAATATTGATGAAGCATTAAAGAAGGCTCGGACGCTTTGCGAGAAATCGATAGAGACAGAAAATTAAGGAAAAACCTTTACAAATCAAGGGTTTTGTGATAAAATATAGGTAAGAGTTTTATAGGGAAAGGCTGTCAGATTCTGACAGAAAACAGAAAAATGAAGTGTCCTGCTTGTGGAGTTGCAGATAGTAAGGTAATTGATTCCCGACCTGTTGAGGAAGGATACAGCATTCGTCGAAGAAGAGAGTGCAAGGCGTGTCAAAAACGATTTACTACCTTTGAGATCGTGGAAACAGAACAGATCATCGTACTCAAAAAGAACGGAGCCAAAGAGCTGTTTGACCGCAATAAGCTTTTGTCGGGGCTTTTGAAGGCGTGCCAAAAGCGTCCCGTGAACGCGGAAGAAATTGCGACGGAGATCGAGAACGAAATAAAAAATTCCTTGGTTCACGAAATTACGACCACCGAAATCGGCGAGATCGTTATGCGGCATCTGAAGGAAAAGGACGAGGTTGCCTACGTCCGCTTTGCTTCGGTCTACCGCGAGTTTAAGGATATCGAAACCTTCTTGAAGGAATTGAAGCAACTGAAGAAAAAGTAAGAAAAAACGGATGACCGATCGGTCATCCGTTTTCCTTTAGAAAATATGCTTGATAGGCTTTGAATGCGGTGGGGATTGCGTAGTCGTCACGAAGCTCTTCGGGTGTGACCCATGTATAATCCTCGGAGGGAGATTCACATTCCACAGAGAATCCCTTCATTTGCCATACGATATGGGTAAAAATATGAGAGGCATTTACTGTGGAGTGGATTCCCTTAGGGGATAGTCCTTGATCGGTAAGTCGCTTCAGAACCTCTTTCTCGGAAAGGGTTCCCGAAAGATTGGGAAATTCCCAAAGCCCCGCTAAAAGTCCCGAATCGGGGCGTTTGCATAGGGCGACCTTCCCTTGGCAGGTCAGAAGAAGGACCGTATAATCCTCGGTTCTTTTTTCCTTTTTTGGGCTTTTCTTCGGCAGAGTTTGCCAAAGATCATGGGGGTATGCGGCACATTGATCGCGCAACGGACATTCGGCGCATTTGGGAATGCCTGCGGGAATGCAGACTCGTTCTCCCAGCTCCATCAGTCCCTCGGTTAGATCTCCCGCATCCGCGCCGGACGGATAAATGGCGCGAAGCCATTCGGTCACATTCTTTTTTGTGGCTGCAAGAGCAATATCGTCCTCTCTGCCCGTCACTCTCATGAGCACGCGAAGCACGTTTCCGTCTACTGCGGGCTCGGAAAGTCCGAAGGCAATGGACGCGATGGCACCTGCCGTATAATCGCCGATGCCCTTGAGGGCACGAAGCGACGCATAATCGGCGGGCAGGGAACCACCATGCGTGGAGACAATCTCCTTTGCTGCCGCCTTGAGATTTCTTGCGCGGCTGTAATAGCCAAGTCCTTCCCACAGCTTCATGAGGCGGTCATCGTCCACCTCGGCAAGGGCTGTCGGTGTGGGCAATTCCGCAAGGAATCGGTGGTAATAAGGAATCACCGCCTCGATCCGTGTTTGTTGGAGCATGATCTCGGAGATCCATATTTTATAAGGGTCTTTATCCTCTCGCCAAGGAAGGGAACGGCGGATCTGCCGATACCATTGCACCAAGGGAGAGACCAAGTGAACGGAAAGCGGATTGTTTTTTTCGGGCATTGGTTTCATCAAAGCAATTCGCTGAGGTATCTCATTTCCAGATCGGACTGTCCCTCCAAAGATTCATGTCCGAAGTCGGGATAGATGATGGATACCTTTTCGGTGTTCATTTTGTTGAAGGCGGCAAATTGGGTGGAGGGGGGACAGGTGGTGTCCATCAGTCCCGTTGACATAATAACCTTTGCCTTGATGCGGGGGGCGAGAAACTGGATATCAATGTATCCGAGATTGGTGAAGATCTCCTCCTCCCGTTCATGACGGGGGTCAAAATGGCGGAAATAGTATCGAAGTCCTTCATATGCACCCTTAGCCAGATCCATTTCCCAGACTCTCTTATAGTCAGAAAGATAGGGGTAGGTAGGAAGCGCAAGCGCAATACGAGGCTCCAACGCCGCACAGGCAATGGTCAGCGCACCGCCCTGAGAGCCTCCCTTGGCGGCAACACGGGTCTCGTCCACGTCGTCCATATCCATGATAATGCGGGCAAGCATGGCGGTGTCCAGAAATACGTCACGGTAGTGAAGATCCTGCGGATCTCCGTCCAGTCCTCGGACGAACTGGGTAGTATGAGTTGTGCCGTTGGGCTGTCCCATATCCTCAGAGAAGCCGCCCTGTCCACGGCAGTCCATGGATGCGACGATGAATCCTTCCGCAGCATAGCAGATCAGGTCACGAAAGCTGCCTGCATTACCGCTTAAGCCGTGAAATTTCAGAATTGCGGGGGCTTTTCCTTTGATATTCTTCGGCTTCGCAAGCTTTGCGTGGATCCTTGCGCCCTTGGTGCCTGTGAAATACAGATCGTAGAAATCTACAATCTTGGAAGGAAGGTCCACGGGGACCAGCTCCACCTTCGGGTCGGTGGCTCTCATTTCCGCAAGGGCAGTTTCCCAGAATTCATCAAAATCAGCGGGGCGCGGGTTTCTTCCTTGATACTGATGTAGCTTTTCAAGGGGCATGTCAATGGTCGGCATAATTCAATCTCCTTTTATTTTGAAAGAAATGCTTGTACTTCATCCATGGTAGGAATGGAGGGAGCGGCACCCATACGGGAGACCGCAAGGGCAGATGCGGCAGAGGCGATTCGAAGGGATTCTCCGGGAGTCTTTCCGTTCAGCAGGGAAGAGAAGAAATATCCCGTAAAGGTATCGCCCGCGGCAGTGGTGTCAACCGCAGTGACCTTGAAAATCCCTTGTGTGGCTCGATTGGCTCCATCCTCGTAGAGAGCACCGCGGCTACCCAATGTCAGAATGATCTTCATGGCAGGATAACGGGATCGAAGGTTCATAAGGATCTCCTCCTCGGAAGCCTTACCTGTGATCTCATTTCCCTCGGTTTCGTTGAGAATCAGAAAATCTACGTAAGAGAGAAGCTCCTCGGTAATAGCATCGTTCATGGGAGAAGGATTCAGCGCCACAAGCAAGCCGCGATCCTTGGCTTTCTTTGCGATGGTGGCAGGGGCATTGATCTCATTCTGAAGCATCAGAAGATCACCCGCATTAAAATGCGAAAGCACCTCGTCCACAAAGGATTCATCCTGTGTTTGGTTGGCACCGCCGCATAGCATGATGCAGTTTTCGCCTTCATCGTTGACCTGAATGATGGCATGTCCCGAGGGGATGCCCTGCAGGGTACGGACAAAGGAAACATCCGCGCCAGAGGCAGCCAGCATATCGGTGAGCATGGTTCCCTCTGTACCGATGGCGCCTGCGTGGAATACCTGTGCCCCCGCCTTGGCAAATGCCACGGATTGATTCAATCCCTTTTCACCGCAAAAGGTCTCCATGGATTGAGAGGCAATGGTTTCTCCGGCACGTACAAAGTGGTGGACACGGTAAACGTAGTCGATGTTCAAAGAACCAAAATTTAATACTTTCATAAAGAACTCTCCTTCTGAT
>JAFVRI010000249.1 GCA_017504335.1 Clostridia bacterium | reverse complement strand
GTTGGAGTAAGCAATTCAAAAAAGAAAGGAACTTTCGTATGTTGTATTCACTGGGAATCGACATTGGCTCGACCACTGTTAAAACGGTTTTGACCGAGGACGGACGGGTTATATACGAAAAATATGAGCGGCATATGTCTCAGGTCCGCGGAAAAGCTTTGGAAATGCTGACCGAGCTGTCTCCTCTTCTGGAGGGCAGACGGTTTACGGTGGCACTTTCCGGCTCTGCGGGATTGGGACTGGCAGAGGCTTGCGGCATCCCCTTCGTGCAGGAGGTATTTGCCACAGGCGAGGTGGTCAAGCGCATGGAGCCCGACGCGACCGCAGTCATTGAGTTGGGTGGAGAGGATGCCAAGATCATCTTCTTCGAGGGTGGAACCGACGAGCGGATGAACGGAAGCTGCGCGGGCGGTACGGGTGCGTTTATCGACCAGATGGCGACTCTGCTTGATCTGGATGCCGATGAAATGGATCGGCTGAGTCTGGACCATCATCGAATCTATCCCATTGCCTCCCGCTGCGGCGTGTTTGCCAAGACCGATATTCAGCCCCTTCTCAACCAGGGGGCAAGAAAAGAGGATGTGGCGGCAAGCATTTATCAGGCGGTGGTCAATCAGACCATTGCGGGCTTGGCACAGGGCAGAAAAATTCATGGCAAGGTTTTGTTCCTTGGAGGACCTCTCTACTATTGCCGCGGACTTCGTCAGCGCTTCAAGGAGACCTTGAAGCTTTCCGATGAGGAGGCGATCTTTCCCGAATACGGCAGATATGCTGTTGCTATGGGCGCGGCGATCTTCGCCGAGAAAACAGGCAAGCTTTTTGAGCTGCCCGAGCTGACCGAGGCAATTCGCTCTCAGCTGAATACAGGCTCAACCGCCAATCGGTTGCCTCCGCTGTTCAGCGGACGGGAGGAGTACGGAGAATTCCGCTTCCGTCATGCCAAGGCGGATGTGGCGAGACGATCCATCGAGGAATACAGCGGATCGGCATGGCTCGGCGTGGATTGCGGAAGTACTACCACAAAGCTGGTACTTCTGTCCGAGGAAAAGGAATTGCTGTATACCTATTACAGCTCCAACCGCGGCAATCCCGTGAGCATTGTCAAGGAGCAGCTGGAGAAGATCTACGAGCTTTGCGGAGATCGGGTAAGGATCGCGGGAAGCGCGGTGACGGGCTACGGTGAGGAGCTGATCAAGCATGCCTTCCACATGGATCTCGGATTGGTAGAGACCATTGCCCACTATACCGCTGCCAAGCATTTTATGCCCGCGGTGGATTTCATTTTGGATATTGGCGGACAGGATATCAAGTGCTTCCGCATTCGAAACGGTGCCATTGACAGCATCATGCTCAACGAGGCATGCTCCTCGGGCTGTGGCTCCTTTATCGAGACCTTTGCCCGCTCCATGGGCTATGAGATCGATGAGTTTGCCAAGCGAGGACTGTTTGGCAAGGCACCGGTGGATCTGGGAAGCCGCTGTACCGTCTTTATGAATTCCTCGGTGAAGCAGTCTCAGCGAGACGGTGCCACCGTGGAGGATATTTCTGCGGGACTTTCGGTCAGCGTGGTGAAGAATGCCATTTACAAGGTCATCCGTGCGGGTAGCGCGGAGGAGCTGGGTGAGCATGTGGTGGTTCAGGGTGGAACCTTTTATAATGACGCGGTGCTTCGCGCCTTTGAGAAGGAGCTGGGCAAAGAGGTCATTCGTCCCGCTATTGCGGGTCTGATGGGTGCTTACGGAGCGGCGCTTTACTCCATGCGCCTGAAGGAAAGCACGATTCTCGGCAAGGAGGCATTGGCGATCTTTGTACATACCTCCAAGTCCGCGGTCTGCAAGGGCTGCTCCAACCATTGCCATTTGACCGTCAATCATTTTTCCGAGGGAAAGCCTCTGATTTCGGGCAACCAATGCCAGAAGGGCTTGGGATTGGAGAATGCGGGAGAGGAGCTTCCCAATCTGCATGCCTTCAAGAGAGAGTGGCTTACCACATTGCAGGAGCGCTATCCCTCGGTTGAGGGCAAGCGGGGAAGCATCGGACTTCCGCTGGCACTCGGAATGTATGAGCTGTTGCCTCTTTGGTACGGAATTTTCCGCGCGCTTGGCTTCCGTGTGGAGGTTTCGGGCATGTCGACCCGAAGAACCTATGAAAAGGGACAGTTTTCAATTCCCTCGGATACTGCCTGCTATCCTGCCAAGATCATGCACGGTCATGTGGAGGAGCTGGTGGAGAAGGGCGTGGATGCCATCTTCTATCCCTGTCTTTCCTACAATGTGGAGGAAAAGCATTCGGATAACCACTACAACTGTCCTGTGGTGGCATATTATGCTGAGCTTCTGAGTGGCAATATGGATTCGCTTTCCCGTGTGAAATTCCTGTATCCCTATTTGAATATCAACAGTCAAAAAGAGCTGCGGCGCGGTCTTTCGCGTTATCTTGCCGAGCATTTCACGGGGCTGGAGCAGGGAGAGATTCGCCTTGCCATTCAAGCAGGCTTTGATTTGTATGAGGAATATATGTCTGCCGTTCGCCGCGAGGGCGAGCGAGCTGTGGCATTTGCCAAGAAAAAGGGACTTCGCCTGATGGTGCTGGCGGGTCGTCCTTATCATGCCGATGCCGAGATCGGTCACGGCATTGACAAGCTGGCGGTATCCCTTGGCTTCTGTGTGGTCAGCGAGGACAGCATTTGTCATCTGACCGACCGTCAGCCCGTACGGGTGCTGAATCAATGGACCTACCACGCAAGGCTTTACCGAGCCGCAAGATTCGTGACCGAGCAGGAAAACGCGGAGCTGGTTCAGCTGGTTTCCTTCGGATGCGGTGTGGACGCCATCACCACCGATGAGGTTCGGTCGATCTTAGAGGCAAAGGGCAAATTCTATACGCAGATCAAGATTGACGAGATCACCAATCTGGGTGCCGTTCGGATTCGTCTGAGAAGCCTTTTGGGCGCTCTTGAGCAGTAAGGAGGGAACAGAATGGAAAAAAATTATATTCCCTTTACCGAGGAAATGAAGAAGGACTATACGGTGTTGGTTCCCAACATGCTTCCCATGCATTTCACTCTGATTTGCAAGGTAATGGAAAACTTTGGCTTGCATGCGGAGCTTCTTACCTCGTCGGGTCCGAAAATCAAGGAAACGGGACTGAAATACGTGCATAACGACACCTGCTATCCCGCGCTTCTGGTCATCGGTCAGTTTATCGACGCGCTGCAAAGCGGTGCTTACGATCCCCACAAGACGGCGCTGATCCTCTTTCAGACGGGAGGAGGCTGTCGGGCATCCAACTATATCAACCTGTTGCGTAAGGCATTGGAGAAGGCGGGATTCGGATACGTTCCCGTGATCTCCATGAGCCTGTCTGGTCTTGAGGACCATCCCGGATTTCGGCTGACTCTGCCCATGATCCGACGGGTTCTGCATGCCATTCTCTATGCGGATCTTCTGATGCTTCTGAAGAATCAATGCCGCTCCTATGAGATCCGTCCCGGCGACAGTGAGGCGTTGGCGGAGCTTTGGACAGAGCGATTGGCAAGGGAGCTGGATGCGGGCAAGAAGATCTCCTACCGCAAGGTGAAGGAGAACTACCGAAAGATCCTCGCGGACTTCAGCCGAATCCCGAGAGCGGAGGAATCCAAGATTCGTGTAGGAATCGTTGGCGAGATCTTCGTCAAATATTCGCCCCTCGGAAACAACAATCTGGAGGAATTCTTGGTCAAGGAGGGTGCCGAGGTTACGGTGCCGGGACTGTTGGATTTTTGCATGTATTGCGTGTATAACAACATGATGGATACCGAGCTGCTTGGACGCAACAAAAAGCAGTACCGCCTGTGGCGGATGATCTATCGCTTTTTCCTGCGCAAGCAGAAGGATCTGATCGCGTGCATCGAGGAGCATTCGGATTTCACACCTCCCACGGCATTTGACCATACGGTGACCCTGATCAAGGGCTACATCGGAATCGGTGCCAAAATGGGAGAGGGATGGCTTCTGACCGCCGAAATGCTGGAGCTGTCGGAGAAGGGCATTAAGAACATTGTGTGTGCCCAGCCCTTCGGCTGTCTCCCCAACCACATTTGCGGCAAGGGCATGATGCGCCCCCTGAAGGAGAAGAATCCCGACATCAACATTGTTGCCATAGACTATGACGCGGGTGCGACCGCGGTCAATCAGGAAAATCGGATCAAGCTGATGCTGGCAAATCATTCGAAGTAAGGACAAAAGAAAAGGAGACCGAAATGAAATACTGTGTACTGTTCAATCCCAAGGCGGGAAACGGCAAGGGAAAAGAGGAGGCGGAGCGTCTTTGCGAAAAGCTTGGCGATCAGGTAGCGGAAAAGCTGGATGTAACGGCAATTGAGGATTTGGCGGCATTTTTTGAAGAGAAAAAAGAGTTTTCCGTGGTTCTTTGCGGCGGAGACGGCACGCTCAATCATTTTGCCAATGATGTTGCGGGGCTGAAAATTTCTTCTCCTCTCTTTTACTGTGCCACGGGAACGGGCAATGATTTTCTTCGTGACATCGAAAAGCCTGCGGGTGAGCTGATCCCCTTGGAGCCGTACATAGAAAATCTTCCCGTTTGCGAGATCGACGGTCGGGAATACCGCTTTATCAACGGCATTGGCTACGGCATTGACGGCTATTGCTGTGAGGTAGGCGATCGGATCCGTGAGGAAGCCCCCGGCAAGCCCATCAACTATACGGGTATTGCCATCAAGGGACTTTTGTTCCACTATAAGCCCACGGGAGCCACTGTAACGGTGGACGGCAAGGAGCATCGCTTTGAGAAGGTATGGATCGCGCCGACCATGAACGGACGCTACTACGGTGGCGGTATGATGGCGGCACCCGATCAGGACCGTCTTTCTCCCGAGGGAAACCAGACCGTGGTTCTCTTTCACAATTCGGGCAAGCTGCACACCCTGATGGTGTTCCCCAAGATCTTCAAGGGCGAGCATCTGACGAGCAAGGTGACCGCGGTATTGACCGGTCACGAGATCACGGTGGAATTTGACGAGCCCCGTCCTCTTCAGATGGATGGCGAGACCGTACTGGGTGTGAAAAAGTACACTGTCAAGGCGGCAAAGCCCGCAAAGGCGGCAGAGGAGACGCGGGAGACGCGAGTCGCTTTTTGAAAAAAGCTCCGCAAAAACTTTTATTACAAAATATGGCTTGGGGAAACACAGAGTCCTCGTCCTTGTTTGGGGATAGGCGATTGTTTTTTCTCTGAGGAAGAAATCCGTCGGACCCTATGTCCCGACGGATTTTTTTGAGCCTCCCTCCTGGAGAGAGCCTTGTTTTTTATATACAGAATTTATTTTTGGTATAACTTCCTGAAAATGGGTCATACTAAGGATACATTTATACAAGAGGAGGTATTTTCGTATGACACCCAAGGAGCTTTTATACGTGGAGGATGCGCTGGGGCATGAGCAATTCTTTCAGACCAAATGCCGAGAAACCGCCAATCAGATGAAGGATCCTGAGCTTCGTGCCTCTGTGGAGCAGATGGCGCAAAAGCATGAGCAGATCTTCAAAAATTTTTACGGATTGCTGTAAGGAGGAATCGGGATGGATGACAAGAATCTGATGGAAAATCTGTTGCTTCTGGAGAAGGGCTGCTGCGAGCTGTATCTGCACGGAACCGTGGAGGCTTCCACACAGAATGTACAGGGAGCATTTCATGCCGCTCTGACCGAATCCCTTGCCATGCAGGGAGAGATCTACGGCAAGATGGCGGGGAAGGGCTGGTATCCCTCCTCCACCGCGCCGCAGAGTCAGGTGGACACCTTAAAGCAGAAATTCCGAGGTAATAACTGAGAAGAGCCGTTTTAATGT
>JAFVRI010000248.1 GCA_017504335.1 Clostridia bacterium | reverse complement strand
TGTGCTTCAGGGACAGCCCCTCGTTGGTGCCGCGGTAGGTGAGGAAGCAGCGGTCCTTTTGGGTGGTGAAGCTGATGGAAATGCCCGTCTTCTTGGTGTCGCTGTCCAGGAGCAGGGAATCATCTACCCCCAGTTCCTTGAACAGATTGCGGATATACTCACCGTACATATCCTTGCCGATGCTCCCCTGGAACACGGGGGTTAGACCCAGCTTGGCCAGGCCCAGGGTAAAGAGGGCGGCACCGCCTCCCACGAAGGTCTCCATGGTGGGCACGTCCACCTCGGAGCCCATGTCGGGCAGGGCCTCCACACCGGGGACCACCAGGTCGATGTTGACGTCACCGTAGACGTATACGTCCCATTTCTTTTCCATATGTGTATAACTCCTTTGAAGCTTCAAAGCATTCTCCGTTCATTGTAATATAAATCAAGGAAGATTTCAATAGATGGGGTCAACAATTTTCAAATTCGTAACAATTGAGACGGGGCTATAGGCGGTGCCGAGGGCGCATACGAAAGGAGAAGATAGGGTCGCGCGCTACCTTCTCCTTTCGTATTCGGCGGCCGAAGCGAGGGGGGTCAACCGTTTCGTGCTCGGTCCTCTTTTCTCTTATCACTTCCGCTCCGCTTCTTTTCGTCTCTTTTGTAGAGCTTGTACTTGATTTTGATGTATACCGCTTCTCCGCAGATGGGAAACGCAAGCATCATCAGTCCTATGACCGTGATACCGATGTACGTCGAATCGATCTCCGCGGAGGTCATTTGGTGATTGTCGATCACAACGCCGTGGACATAGATCTCCACGACCCACGGCAATTTGTCCATCCTTCGGTATTCGACTTCCTGCCCCTCCAAGAGCCTTGCGAGCTGATCGAGATCGTAGCCGATCGCGTCGTACAGATCCGCGGGCAGCCACGGGCAGACGAGCCGGAGCTGCTCTCCGTCAGACATCTCGACGATCACTTCCTTTATGTTTGAAGAATAGTAAACGTGCGCGACGGTCCCGCTTGAAATAGCGGTGTTCTCCTCTGTTGGCTTGGGATACATATGGAACAGGATGACACAAAATGAGAGGATGGCTACTACCGCGACGGCGGTCAGAAGGGAAGAGGATAGGATATGCTTTCGGAATTCGGTCTTTGTCAAACAGGATCACTCCCTTCGGGGGTATTATACCACATTTTCGCGAATCAGTCAAGGCACAGCCTGGAATATCAAACGAGGCTTGTTAATTTGAGAGAGGCAACTGTACCCCTTCCGTTTGCGCGAAGCGCAACCTCGTTTATTTGTGCCGGGGGGATGGGAATGATGTTGACATGATCATCTGCGTTCTGCCGCCGAAATACTGGAAAGCATATTCGTGCGCCTCAATCGCCGTCTGTGTAGTGAAGGGCTCGCGGCTGAAATACACAAAATGCATACGGCTGTAGGATAGCACCATGCAGAAGAAATACACACGCACCTGCTTGCCGTACATGTCCTTCATGCGAAATTGCCCGAAATCCACTTGGGCTTCATAGCCCGGTGGCGACTCCTCCCGCGGCGATGTGACGCGCCCCGTGAACTGAACGAATCCGGTCTGCTCTCGCAGAATGTGCATATACCGATAAAAGGTGCGCTTATTGCGGTTGAAGTCCGGGAACTCCTCACGCAGTCGGTATAGAATGTTGGTCTCTCCGGTTTGCGGGCAAACGCGCAGGATGCTTAAAACGAACTCGCGGTATTGATCCATATACGGAATATCGTCCCGCTTGAGCGAATCGAAGCCGGCTTCGTCCAGCTTTGCCCACTTTCGTGCCGTCTGCACCGATATGCCAATTTGCTTGGCTGCTGCCGCCATCGACATGCCTTCGCTTTGACATTTCTTGACGGCGAGAAATTGTTCTTTGGAAATCATCATCGTTTTTCCCCTCCTTCTATTTATTTTTGATTCCAAAGAATTGTGTGTGCAATCATAGGCCTCACCTCCTTTAAGGATTTTGGGAATTAAATTTTATATTTTTAGGAAATAATACGATCGCATCGCATTTTAGCCTTGACAAACAGTCTTGTTTATGCTAAAATAAGATAGCATCGTATTTTAGCGTTTGGAGGATTTCCATATGACTTACATTAAACGCGATCTTGAAGATAAAATTATGGCTCTGTCAAAAGAGTATTCTTGTATTTTGATCACCGGTCCCCGTCAGGTAGGAAAAACGACGGTTTTGCGTCAGCTTATGGACGATGACCGTGAATATGTTACCCTCGATGATTTAGAGGAGCGCGCACTTGCAAAGCGTGATCCCGCCATGTTCCTCGCCATGCACTCTACGCCGATTATGATTGACGAGGTGCAGTACGCGCCTGAGCTGTTCTCTTATATCAAGATGGAGATTGACAAAGGTTCCGATCCCGGCACTTACTGGCTGACCGGTTCGCAGGCTTTTAAGCTTATGGAGTTGGCACAAGAGTCTCTCGCCGGCAGAGTGGCGATTCTTCATATGTCGAGCCTTTCCCAGCACGAAATATACGGCTCCGGTGAATGTACGCCGTTCTCGCTGGATCTTGGTGCATTGAAGGCGCGTGAAAAGACCAATGCGCCTGCCGATCTTACCGAAATTTATGAGCGCATTTGGCGCGGCTCGATGCCCGGTCTTGTCAGCGGCAAGTTCTCCGATCGAGATGTATTCTATTCCGGCTACCTGCAAACCTATATTGACCGAGATGTAAGAGAGCAGGTGCAGCTTGCTGATCCGCTTCTGTTCCGTGACTTTGTTCGCGCTGCCGCCTGCCGCGCAGGACAGATGCTCAACGTTCACGACATAGCGCAGGACGTTGGCGTTTCGGATGACACTGCAAAGCGCTGGTTGCAGGTGCTCGAAAAGTCCGACGTCATCTTCTTCCTGCGCCCGTATTCCAACAATCTCCTGAAGCGCACCGTCAAGACGCCGAAGCTCTATTTCTTTGACACGGGTCTGGTTGCATACCTGACGCGTTACTCCTCGCCCGAGATTTTGATGAACGGTGCGATCAACGGAGCAATTCTCGAAAACTACGTCGTGGCAGAGCTTCTCAAGTCCTACCACAACAACGCGAAGGAGTGCCTCCTCTGGTACTACCGCGACAGCAATTCCAACGAGATCGATATGGTTGTTGAAAGCGACGGTATGCTCCATCCGCTTGAAATTAAGCGTTCTATCAATCCCGGCAGCGAGCTTCTGAACGCCTTCAACCTGCTTGACAAAGCCTCTGTTCCTCGCGGCAATGGCGCGATCCTTTGCATGCGTCCGAAGCTGTCCGCTCTGAATGCCGAGAATTATATTGTACCAATTTGGATGATTTAACTTTACACGGGCACGGGTGCCGAGCAACACGTTTGCTCGGTACCTTTTTTACCCCCTACAACCCCCAGAAAAAGCCATTGCGAAAGGGTATCCTCCAGCTCTGTGCTGTTCCGCGAGAGCAGATGCAGCAAATGCGCATATTCGCCGCCTTTCACCACATCCCGATCCGTCGGCACGATGTTGCCGTAATACAGCTCCTCAATGATACTTCGCATGTCTCCACCTCCTTTGGCGGGACACATCATACACCAGCGTTTGGGGCTTTTCGGGACATAAAAAAGAGTCGTAGCAGCATTTTCAGCTGTTCCGACTCCTGATTTCATGTAATTTTCCTTGATTTAGCGTGATTCTGCCTCAAAAACGCCCAAAAAGACGAAAAAAACGAACTTTTATCCGGTAGACAAAAGTTCGTTTTTATTTGGCTGCCTTGTAACAACCTCAGTTGAACAAGCGAGATAGCCCTTGATTCTCTGTAACGAGACAGTCAAGTTATCGTTGCCGCAAAAGGATTATTACGTTTTACTACGCATTCCTTTTGGGGATTATCTGTGCGGTTGTTTTTCAAAAAATTCCATACGAAATTCTCGTTTTCTCATCAGAAATACATCTCCAGCACCAGCTTACATCCGACCACATTATGCCGAAGCCCAAGCTCTTTAGGGTAAACCTCGCAGCCCTGCCGATAAATACAAAAGACCTGATGCTCCAAGTCCTCAGGTCCTTTCTTATCTATGCAGTTGTAGTAGATTTCCACCTTGTTGTCGTACAGAATCACTTCCTTAACGAGCAATTTGATCATCAGTCGCGGCTCCTTCTTCAGAGCCTTTCGGATGAACTTCTTGATATCCGCATGGGTGATCTGTACTTTGTCTTTTGACTTCTCAATCAATACCTTTCCCTCGGCCACCTCCAGAGTCGCTTCCAGCTTCTCAATACGTTGTTTGGTGGAGCTTGTAATGATACCTTGCTCTACCGCATGCAACATATTATCCAATGCTTTGCGGATTCTGTCCCGCTCGGCCTCCAAAATGTTGATAACTGCCATATCCCGTAGCCGATTTTCGTGAGCTTCAAGAACGCGGTCCGCAATCAGGTCAATGGTTTCGGGATTATCCAAGACTTTGACGGTAGCATCCACAATGAGCTGTTCCAGTATTTCCTTGCGAATCGGGGCCTTGCGGCACTTGGTCGAGTCCTTCTTTCGGGTACTGCATTTGTAGTAGCGCACCACGGTTCCGTTTCGTGACGTCCCCGATTCGGAGGTAACGGACTTGCCGCAGTAACCGCACTTCATTTTGTTCCGCAACAGGTAGACCACATCCTCGGGATGCTTACCGTACCGATTCTCGGAAACCATGAGATGTACGGTTTCAAATAAGTGTTGCGGAACGATCCGGGGAAACGTATTCGTGTAAGTCCCTTCGGTCTTGTGGGTATAGACACCGGAGTATCGCTCGTTTTGCAGGATACCGTATACGACCGACTTTCCAAACGGCTTTCCGTTGCGGTACATGATCCCTTCGTCGGTCAAGGCCTTGATGATATTCTGGACGATCACACCCGCCGCGTACATTTCGTAGATACGGATAACAATGGGGGCTTCTGTCTCGCAGATCTGAAATTTCTTATTGACCACTTCATACCCGTAGGTGATGCCACCTCCGGCATAATTGCCTTTGATCCGGGTCTCGCGCAGACCGCGGCTGACTTTCTGTGCCAGTTCGGCGGAGTAGTATTCGGCCATACCCTCAAGGAGTGATTAAAGGATG
>JAFVRI010000247.1 GCA_017504335.1 Clostridia bacterium | reverse complement strand
GAGGTGCACTATCTGTTGGCACTGATGACCCGTGATTTGGATCTTTACAATCAGGTTATCGATACCGTCGATGTCTATGATCTGATCAGCGGAGAGGTCATTCTGAGCAAAAGTGTTACCTATGATCTGGATGCGGATTATTGGATCGAATTGGATGTGGAGATTGACTATCCCATTCTGAAGGTCTCGACCGTCACCCATAGTGTGAATAACCCTTCACCGTCCAAGGAAGTATCCTATTACTTTGCCAAGAAGGGAAGCGAGATGATCTGCTCCTCCGTGGACGATACCTATCGCAGAACCGACTACGGCAACGGCTTGTCTGCCATCCGCATGGACGGAGACATTTATTGGATCAATCGGGATATGGAGATCATCCAGACCGTTGACAAGATCGTTGCGTCCGAATATGACGTACAGCTTCGGGATCCGGAGGGCAAAAAGGTATTCCGCAGCGAGTTCCAGGGCTATCTGTATGCTTGGAACCGGCACATCGTGCAGGTGTTCAACGACCTCGGTATTTGCTCGGGAGAGTATCGGATCGCCCATGAGGGCGAGCTCAGTGCCTTTGTTCTGGATAACGGAAATGTGCTGATTCAGGACTTTGAAAAGGTAGGAGACGACCGTGCCTGCAATGTGATCCTCGACAATGTTCGGTATGTGCTGAAGAGCTACATCATGAATCTGGTGGATGGCTCTCTGACTCCTGTGGAGCTGAACTTCATCGTGGATACGCTGGAGACCTCCTATGTGCAGAGAAATCACGAGGATCAGGACAGGCTGCCGGATGACGTGACCCGGGCACCGATCGCGACCAATGGCGGAACGCTTCCGTTTGCGCTGGCAAGCGGCAGAAAGAATCAGGCGATCATTTACAGATTTGCCGACGGCAATGTTTCTCTGTACCAGGAATATGTGGTTCTGGACAATCAGCTGAGGGTCGAATACACCGTAAAGAATTCCCGCATCGGCGTTGACTTCAAGTCGGCGAAGGTGGTGCGCGGAGATCTGTACAGCGCAACGGTTACCGAGGGTGGCGGAGTGCAGGACTATCTGTTTGATCTGGACGGAAACGTGCTGACCCCCATTACCCCAAAGCTTTGGGTTTCCGAAAGCTATATCATCACTGATTTCGCGATCTACACGCATAAGATGGAAAAGGTCCTTGATCTGAAAAACGGCGCTTACGCGGGCTGCTACGTTGGTGTGGATCCGGTGAATGACCGAATTTATCTGGAAAAGCACAATTTCACCACAGACGGAGATGAGACGTATGTCTACACAAAGGGAGCGACCGAGCCTGTCCTTCTTTGCGCCGGTGTGGATGTGACATGGGATAAGGCAGGAAACGGCTTCTACGTATTGAAGGAAGAGGAAAGCCTGCAGTACCGCTTCTGCAATCCCGCGGGAGAGATCAAGCTGATCGTTTGGAATCACTATACCGCTACGCCCTTTGCCAACGGACTTCTGGTGGAGACCACCTTCGAGGGTCGTGCGCAGATATTTGTGATTCGCTGACGCGCAGATGCTACAGAAAAGGAGAAGAATTATGAAATATAGAAATACGATCAGGCTTCTTGCTGTTCTGCTGTGCGCCTTGCTGCTCTTGACGGCATGCTCGTCCGAGGATCCGATTCCCACGGACCCGGAAGCGGGCGTGGATACCTCCTTGGAGAGCGAAACCGAGGCAGAGACCGAAGCGCCTCTGCTCGGACCGGTAGAACCGCTTTTGAAGAATTTCTTTACCTATACCAGCGTGAATCCCTGGAAGGTGCTGAAGGATGCCTCCCGCCTGAAGGGAGAGCTGGTTACCGCCTCGCAGGGAAATGGCATCATCGTGTTGCGCAATTCCAGTGTAAACACCATGAATCAGGCAACCGAGGTCTTTACCGTGCATAACACACAGCTCGGAAAGACGGTGCTGACCCTGACCAATACCTATACCTATCGGGCTGACTACACGGCCTTTGATTGGTCGGATCTCTGCGTACAGGATGAGACGGTCATCTATCCCGAGCGGGAGATGAAGGTATCGGTCGTTGACTTGGGCATCTACTCTCTGATTGAGGTTGCGAAGGCGACGGTGACCCCCATCAACAGGGATACAGAGGATTCCGACGGGGATCTGTATGACATAGTGACCCTGTATGAATACTACGATGCTTCGGGCACAAAGATCGCGGAAAGCGCGAAGCAGGCAACTCCGACCCTGATCGGCATCAGCCACGAGGGCATTGCCGTTACCCTTGCTGGTGTGAATCTTGTGTTGGATGCCGAAACGGGCGCGGCAATCAGCGTGACCGATGCGGATGGCGGAATCCGACGTCTGTCCTATGACGATGAAAACGAGCGCTACGGATATTATCTGGCTCAGATTCAGCTCGGAGCCCTTGGCTCAACTCGTTCCTTCCTTGAGGTGTATCGCAAAGAGGATTCTGTCCGTGTGCTTCGCTACTATCCCGAGGAGTGCGACGTTAGTCGCGCGTTCGTTCTGCAGAACGGAGATCTTCTGGTTCAGTGTCGGAGTGTCGTGGATGAGGACAGCGGCAGAGCCTATAACATGATCGAGAACGGTCAAAGGACCGTGCTGAAAACCTATCTTGTGGATGTTCCCACCGGAGATGCCACCGAGATCTCCTGCAACTACTTGATCATGGATCTGTGCGATCGTGAGGAATTTTCCGAGCTTTGCGCATTGGAGAGCAACGGAATCTACGCCACCGAGAATGCGGTGAATATCTGCAAGGCGATCCCCATTGATGCGCAGCCTCTTCAGGATGTGGGAACCACCGATCCGAAGATCGTTGTGCTGAACAATGACGGCTCCGAGATGTTTGTTTGCGAGCCGATTGTTCCCGAGCATGCGGTAAGCAATTCCTTCGATCAGAGCGCCATGGGCTTTTCGATTCTTCCCAACGGAGACTATCTGGTGCGGCTGGGAAGCGATCTGGACTCCCCAAGAGCCATCGTTTCCGCTGACAACAAGCGCGTGCGTGCATATCTCTACCCGTATGCGCGGATCGCGGGCGAATATGTGGTGCTTCCCGAGGGAATCTTTGATTATGATCTGAATTGTCTGTATCGCTTTGATCTCAATGATCTGCGTCCGGTACGGGTGATCGGCAACCGTATTTTGGTGGAGAGTACCGCCCCGTACGCAACAGGGGGCTATCAGGAGATCTACAGGCAGGACGGCAGCTTCTATCTGAGAGATGTGTTTGACGGAAAGGATGTGTCTATCGTATCCATGACAGCCGATTATCTGATCGTTCAGAATCAGGAGACCCAAAAGCAGTCTCTTTACAACGTGAATCTGGAGCATATTCTGACCACGCAGTCGGAAATGATGGTAGCCAATTGGGATGATCAGTACATCATATCTACCGTGATTCGCAATGGAGGAAAAGCTGTAACCGTGTTCTATACCCTCGGGGAAGAAGCCGGTGCCTGATTGAAGATAGAAAAGGAGAAACGATGATGACAAAACGATCGCGATGGATCCTGTTGCTTGCGGCAATGATCTGTCTTTCTATGGTGTTTGTCTCCTGCGGCTCCAACGTGTCGGATGGAAAAAATCCTCCCGATGAGGACGAGGTTCTCGCACCCGATGATACGGGTGCCGATGGAAACGAAGAGGAGACCGTAGAGGAATGGGAGCCGATCCGGGAAACCGTCCTGTATCGGACCATTACCGATGAATGGAGTAAATATTTGGGCTACAAGCAGCCCGAGGCGCCGAAGCTGGTGTCGGCGACCCCCCTGTTCCGTACGGAATCGGACAGTATGGTCCAAAAGCGGAACGGTGCCTTTTATGAGATAACCTACAAGGTTTCCGCGGTACAGAAAGAAAATCATCAGTGGCTTGTCACCTATGCCGTGGTGGTGTACAACGTGCATAGCGCAAAAGCGGTAACCCCGGTGCTTCAGTACGACAATGACCTTGCGGTGGTTCACTCCTTCCGCTACACCGATTCGGTGGTCGAGGTGGAGACGGTGACCAGAATCGAAGAGGTGGATGAATTGGGTGCACCTGTGGTCAATTACGTGACCGAATTCAACTACTATGATGCTACCGGCAAGAAGCTCAATGCAGAGCCTCTGGAGCAGTCGGATATGACCGAGCGGGAATTGAACGGCTATCACTATGTGGTGGTAGGCGATGTATGCTATATCAGCAAGGAAGGAGAGATCCTTTCGGTTTGTCCTCGCGGAGCGGAGCGTGAGCCGATCAAGACCGATCTGGACTATGGAGCCTACGGTTACGTATTCAGATCCGATAAGATCTCTGTGGTGGATGAAAAGGGAGCGTTGATTTCCGAGTATCTGTACAGCACTGCCTATGACAGCGCTCGGCACACGGTGCTGAGCAACGGCAATCTGTTTGTCCGATATGAGCGTGCCTGCGCGGCAAACGAGAGCCTGTATACCGCAGAGGATCTGAACGGACAGAGAACCCTTTATTCCTATGTGACCGTGGACGTGAAAACCGGTGCGATTCGGGAGCTTCCCGTGGAATTCCGCATTGATCGCATCATTACCAATGCGGAGGACGGAGAAAGCGATCTGATGCTCAAGGGAGACTACCAGTACGCGGAGATCACCAAGATCACCGACGGTGTGCTTGCGGAGAAAAAGGTTCCCGTGATCCTTGACGCGAATCTGAAGATCGTTAAGGAGCTTCCCCTGATCCTGAAGAATCAGGATTCTCTTGTTCGCGCGATCAGCGAATCCTGCTGGCTCGTTCGACTGGAGGCGGAGAACGCACAGGGACAGGTGATCCCCTATTTCTACAGCGTGGATCTGAGCGGCATGGTTCATCTCTACGTGAACGTGACCGATTCCGATTATCGGTGGATCGAGGGCGGCTTCCTCTATGAGGATGCTCTCTATGATCCTATGATGTCGCTGAAGATGAGCCTTCGGGAGGAGACCTACACGGTTCTGAGCAACGGCAGACTGCTCCTTGGCGGCAACAAGTTGGTATATATGGAGGAAGAGGATGCGACCAGCGTGGTTCTGGATGAGCTGAAAATTGCGACCATCACGGAACGGATGATTGAGGAGAAGCAGCTTCTGGTATCGTCCTATGAAATTTGGAATGCCAATGGTGTTTCGTTGGTTCAGGGCGACTCAATCAGCTTGCTCTCAACCTATGGAGATTGCATTCTGGTACGATGTCAATACGTTGACGGTACCGCATACTACTATACCGTTCGATAACGAGAAAGGGAAACACTATGAAAAAGAAAATGATTGCCCTGCTTTTGGCAGCGGTTTGTATCATCCTTCCTGTGGTGGGCTGCGGTAAAGATGAATGCACCTCTCACACGGATGAAAACAAGGATGGAAAATGCGACAAGTGCCGGGTGGCTGTCGAATGTGAGATCTGTGTCGATGACAATCTGGATTATACCTGCGACGTGTGCGGCAAGGGAATCGAGTGCGAGCTCCATGAGGATGCGGACACCGATCTTGTCTGTGACAAGTGCAAGGCGACATTGACCGCTCCCTGTGATCCTCACAAGGACGAGAATGCCGACCGCGTATGCGATATCTGTAAGGGTGCGATCGTGATCAATACGATCTACAATGCGCCTAAGGAGGAGACCCGTATTCCCATGGTGGTGAACAAGCCCGCTACGGGTGTTGCCATCGGAACCTATCTGGATACCTCTCCCGAGGGAATTCCCGCTCTGAAGGGCGAGCTGCTGGATAAGGGAACACTTCAGGATCATTTCTACTACACCTTCGCGATAGACGAGGCTTCGGGCATGCTTCGCCATACCCTGACCAACCTTCTGACCGACAAGGTGGTTTACGAGCGCATGGATACCGAGAGCGAGACAAAGACGGAGCTTCTGTCTGTACAGCTGCATGAACGGTATTTCCTCGTCAATGTAAAGACCTATCTTTTGGAGGGAGATCCCGCTCTGGGAATGGGTGATGCTCCCGATCCCGACAACCGCCAGTGGATCCTTTACACGGATTGTAACTACTACTATTTCTACAACGAGGAATCGGTCATGGCATCCTTTGCAATGGATACGATTGTTGGCGAAGAGCCCAAGACCGCGGACATTCAGACCGAATCGCTGAACAACGACCTGCTTCTGGTCGATGCAGACGAGGTGTGCTATATTCTGGACGGAACCGAGGTTCTGTTCGGCGGCATCGATGCCAAGACCTTTGTGGATCGTCCCTCGTTCTTTGCGAAAAGCGATGACTACGGATACTCTCAGAAGAATAATAAGATCTATGTATACGATCTGACCAAGTGGTTGAATTGCGTATATTCCTATGAGATCCCTTCCTACTACGTGAATCCCCAGACCGCCCTTTTGGAGAACGGAACCCTGCTTCTGCACGCATCGGTTCAGCTTCCCGATGGAGCAGTATCCTATGACTACCTGGATAACGGAAAGAAATACGATCTGATCTATGTGATCCTGGATCCTGCCAAGAAGACCGCGGAAGCGGTAGAGTTCGGTTATGCCATTGCGTGGATGGTAGCGTTGGACGGCTTTAGCGTTCTGAACGAGCGGGCATTGAATTACGCGGTCGTTTCTCCCATTGTGGACGATCGGATCGACACCAACATTGTAAAGGCGTTCGTGGTGGATAATTCCATGAAGATCCTCTACGATCTCTCCGAAACGCTGAAGGCATTCGACGGAGCTCAGACCATTGAACTGGTGGCAGAGAATCTGTTTATGATCATCACGGATCTGGGACAGAACAGCACAGTAAGAGCCATTTACAATGAAAAGGGCGAGTTTATCTGCTACCTGCCTCAGACGGCGGTCCTTCATGACGGCTTTGTGAAGTATGACGGAAGATATTACAGCTACAAGATGGAGCTTCTGCTGGATCCCGCGGATCTTGGCTACACCGTGGAAAAGGAGTATGAGGAATACCTGATCCTGAAAAAGCAGGACGATCTGGGCATCGATCGCTATTATTTCTACAACGGAATCGGCGCTCCCGCTCTGATCGACAAGGAGAATGCATCCGTGATCCAATCGGACGCAGATCATTTCACCGTAAAGTATACGTTGACGTCAACGGTTGCGGGTGTTCCGACGGTCGATACGGTTTACGCGTTTTATGACGCAGACAACCACCACGTGGTAGATCTGTCGGCTCCCCATGTCAATATCATTCCCTTGGATGAGAAAACCGATCGCTATCTGATCATCGACACGATCGGAAAGCTGTACCTTGTAAAATAAGCTCGATAAAGAAAGCCCGCCGAGAAATCGGCGGGCTTTTCTGTCAGGCGTCAAAGGAGGTCTTTAACACCTTTTCCAGATGACGGAGGGATGCCTCCTCGTCCGCTCCCTCTATGCGGATGGTGACCGTCTCGCCGTGGCGGATGCCAAGTCCCATGACCGCCAACAGCTTCTTCAGGTCGGCGGCAGTATCTCCCTTGATGACGGTGATGCGGTCGGGCAGGCGCTGTGCCTCCTTGACCAAAAGCCCGGCGGGACGGGCATGAAGCCCTGCCGGATCCTTGACGGTAAACAAAAGCTCCTTCATGATGTGGCAGCTCCTTTCTTTTCTTGTGTTTGGCTGAGGTCGATCCCTCGGATGTGATCCCTCAGGGGAAGCACATAAGCGGGGGAGACCGACAGCTCGTCGATGCCGATTCGCAAAAACCATTCGGTCAGAGCCGTGTCGGCACCAAGCTCCCCGCAAATGCCGATCCACTTTCCGTGGGCATGGGCATGGTTGGCGGCGATCTCGATCATCCGCAGAATTGCCTCGTGATGGGGATCGTAAAAGCGGGAAAGCCCCCGATTCTGACGGTCCAGCGCCAAGGTATACTGGGTCAGATCGTTGGTTCCCACGCTGAAGAAATCCACAAGGGGAGCCAATCGGTCGCTGATCATTGCCGCGGCTGGGGTCTCGATCATGATCCCGATCTCGGTGTCGGGGGCATAGGGGATTCGCTTCCGATCCAGCTCCTTGCGGATCTCGCTGAGAAGCTCACGGATCTCCAGCACCTCTGCGGGGGAGGTAATCATGGGATACATGATGGCGAGCTTTCCGAAGACCGATGCCCGCAGCAGCGCGCGAAGCTGGGTGCGGAAGATTTCGGGTCGCAACAGACAGATGCGGATGGCACGAAGACCGAGCGCGGGATTTTCCTCCTTGTCCAACCGAAAATAATCGACCTGCTTGTCAGCTCCCACATCCAGAGTTCGGATGACCACCTTTTATCCGCCCATGCTCTGAAGAACGGTTTTGTAAACCGAAAATTGCTCCTCCTCGGTGGGAAAATCCTGACGGTCCAAATAGAGAAATTCGCTGCGAAACAGTCCGATTCCTCCCGCGTCATTGAGAAGGGCGGCGCCGACCTCTCTGATTCCCTGAATGTTGGCGAATACATCAATGCGCTTGCCGTCCTTGGTGACGTTATCCATCCCCTTATACTTCTGCAGAAGCGATTTGGCATGAATATCCTCCGCCAACCGCTTTTGCATACGGGAAAGGGTATCCTCATCGGGGTCAAGATAGACCCTGCCTGTAAATCCGTCCACGATAGCGAGGGATCCGTTTTTGGCTTGCAGGAGTGCGTCACCCACATCCACCACGGCGGGAATGCCCATGGTACGGGCAAGAATGGCGGTGTGGGAATTGACCGAGCCCTCGGCGGTTATGAAGGCGGAGACAGAGGCACGGTCCAGCTGCATGGTCTCGCTGGGAGCCAGATCGTCGGCGCAAATGATGCGTTGTCCCTGCTCATCGGGGCTTTCCTTATGGTCGGAGCCCCCCGAAAGCGCGCGGATCAGGCGCATGGAAATATCCCGCACATCCGCGGCTCTGGCTTGCATATAGGGATCGTCCATGGCAGAAAATACCGTGGAGAAGGTTTCGGAGGCGGTGGAAACGGCATGCTCGGCATTGACGCGCTCGGCTCGGATGGTGTTGCGGACCGAATCGTTGTAGTCATCGTCCTCCAGCATCATACTGTGGATCTCAAAGATCTGCGCGCCGCTCTCACCGATATCCCGAAGGGCTTTTTCGTACAGCAGTCTCAGCTCTCCGAGGGCGTCCTCACGCGCCCGTTGAAAGCGGGCGATTTCCGCCTCCGTGTCCTTGACGGAGTACCGCGGAACGGGAGAGCCGCTCCTTTGAAAAAAGGAGAGATGCCCAATGGCGATCCCGCCGTAAACTCCTTTTCCGTTCAATGTAATCATCATAAATCCTTTCTTCTGTGGCATACACTTGTAGTATGCGATACTTTCGCGTGTTTTAACAAAAAATCCCGTAAAAAACTTGACATGGAAAAATCCGTATGCTATAATTTATATATACCAATAAAAAAGGAGTGAATCTGTAATGGATATCTTGAAGAAACTGTTTCCTTTGTCCTTTAAGACGATGAAGGAGGTTAAGGATCTGGTGATCGGAATCGTTGTATATCTGATCGTAGCAATCCTTGCCGGTGTGGCTATTTTCCTGGCTACCCTGATCACGGGATGGATTCCCGGTGTCGGCGCTCTGGTCGGATGGGTACTGGGTCTTGCAGGCGGTCTGATTGACCTGTACGCACTGGTCGGTATCATTCTCCAGATCCTGGTTTACACCAAGGTTATCAAGGACTGATTACACAAAAAAATCCGCATGTATGTGAGAAACATACATGCGGATTTTTTTAGGCTTCCCGATTCTTTTGGTATTCTCTCGGACTCATGGAGAGGGCACGCTTGAAGATCTTTGAAAAATAGTTGTAATCGGGAATGCCGCAAAGGCGGGCGATCTCTCCTATGGGCAGAGAGGTCTGTCGCAGAAGACGGCATGCCTTGGAAAGACGTCTTGCTTTGATGTATTCGGCGGGTGTTGCCTCGAAATATTCACGGAAGATGGAATAGATCTCGCTGTGAGACAGATGAAAGTGCGTGCAGAGGGCGCGGACGGTCAGCTCCTCATTCAGATGCTCATCCACATAGGCGGAGAGACGCAGGTCGATCTGCCCCTCGGCGCTTCTTGCCAAGCCCTTCAAATATTCATAGCCCGTGCATGCATCCAGAATCCGCATGGCACAGGTGATCTTTTCCTCCTCGGTGACGGGCAATTCCCGAAAGAGCCGACGGAGCGCGTCTCGACGCTCCTCGGGGATCTGATCGGCAAGGGCTTCAAAATCCGCCAAGGGGTTGGATTTGATCTGTCCCACGGCAATGTAGCCGATGATCCGATCATCATAAAGAATGGGGGAGATCCCCTCCGTAAGACCTGCGTGGCAGGTATACACGTACTGCTTATGGGTTCGCTTGCATTGGGCGAAGGCATGGCGGTCGCAGTCTCGGCATCGCTCTTCCATCTCCGTGCTTTCGCGGAGCATGGCGCAAAAGGGGGTCAGCTTTTCGGGGTAAAAGCAAAGCTCGTTTCCCGCGCTGTCATAGATGCAGATCTTGATTTTGGTCAAATAGTAGAAGTCGTGCAGCAGCTCTTGCATTTTTTTCAGGTTGTAAGCTTCCATCAATCGTATTCTCCGATACAAAATTACCATATTTGTAGATAAATTATACTATAAAGGAAGAGAAAAATCAAGTATAATAGTAAAAAAGGAGGATGGAATCATGAATTATTTAAGTTTAGATGTGGGAACGACCTGCTGTAAATGTCAGTTGTTCTCCCAATCGGGTGAAATTCTCGAATATCTGTCGAAGGAATATGATTTCCGTACCGACGGAGAGTACCATTATGTGGATGTGGACGCGGTCCGTCAGCATCTGGGTGACATGATCCGCACCGTTGCTCAAAAGCATGAGATCTCCTCGATCTGTGTGTCTTCCTTGGGTGAGTCCTTCGTGTTGTTGGACGAGAAGGATCAGATTTTGTTCTATCCCATGCTGTATACCGATCCTCTGCTTCTTCGTCATCACAAGTGAAGATAGGCTCCGCATCACCATACTGAATCAGAATAGAGTTTACCATTACATCGTGATTATTCACATCGATGGTAACTCTACCTCGCCCGTTCAGATAGAACGATAGAATACCATGTTCATCTGCTCTCGGAGTCTTAAGTGTTGATACTATACCTTGGTCTACAAGTGACGAGTAGGATACAAAATATGTAGCATCGCGATGCATAATACCGTCTGCATAT
>JAFVRI010000246.1 GCA_017504335.1 Clostridia bacterium | reverse complement strand
CCTCACCGACATATCCTGCTTCTGTCAATGTGGTGGCATCGGCAATGGCGAAGGGAACCTTTAAGGATTTTGCGAGGGTCTGTGCCAAATAGGTCTTTCCAACACCGGTAGGACCGATCAGAAGCACGTTGCTCTTTTGAAGATCAACGTCATAGGCACCGTCCTCGTTTTTATCATTTTCCTTAGCGGATTTATAGAGGATTCTTTTATAATGATTGTAAACAGCCACAGACAGCGCAAGTTTTGCGTCATCCTGACCGATCACGTATTCATCCAGCACTTCTTTGATTTGTGCGGGCTTGGGGAGTGTTTCAAAGGTCAGATCATCCACACTGCTTTCGGTAACGACCGTATGTTGATAGATCAGATCTTGGCACGCCTCTACGCAAAAATCACAAATATATGCTCCGGTTGGGGAAGGGATCAGAAAATTAACCTGATTTTCTTTTCTTCCGCAAAAGGAACAGAAACGAGCTCCGGATGAATTGTTATTTGTGGTGGAAGACATTTTATAGTCCTTTCGGGTGAATTTTTATGCGCGCTTCGCAAAGATCTTGTCGATCAAGCCGTATTCCAATGCCTGCTCAGCAGTCATGAAATTGTCGCGCTCGGTATCTCGTGCGATTTCCTCAATGGAGCGTCCGGTATTTTCCGCAAGAATTCGATTCAAGTTATCTCTGGTACGAAGAATCAATTCTGCTTGAATTTTAATATCGGATGCCTGACCCTTAGCACCGCCAAGAGGCTGGTGAATCATGATCTCACTGTTGGGCAGGGCAATTCGTTTGCCCTTGGTTCCTGCGGACAAAAGGAATGCTCCCATGCTTGCCGCCATACCAATACAAATGGTGGAAACGTCGCACTTGATATAATTCATCGTATCATAAATAGCCATTCCGGCGGTTACGGAACCGCCGGGGCGATTGATGTAGAAACAAATGTCCTTATCGGGATCCTGTGCTTCCAAAAACAGAAGCTGAGCAACGACCAAGGATGCGGTTGTGTCATTGACTTCATCGGACAAAAAGATGATACGGTCATTCAACAGACGGGAAAATATGTCGTAGGAACGCTCACCTTTGCTGGTTTGCTCTACAACCATAGGAACCAAAGCGTCATACATTTTGTTTTCAGAATAGAACATACAATCACCTCCAAAATTGTTGCGTGTGGTAAATGGGGAAGCGTGCATTACGCCTCTTTGGTCTTGATTACGGCCTTTTCCTTTACGAAATCCATTGCCTTCTTCACCTTCATGTCCTCAGCAATGGCAGAAGAATCGATGCTTGCTTTAACCTGATCCAGCTCGATGCTATAAGCGGCAGCAATCTTTTCGTACTCACCGTTGATGTCCTCTTCGGTAGCCTCAAGATTCTCAAGTGCGGCAATCTTCTCAAGAGCCAGTCTTGCCTTGACCTGACGCTCTGCCTGAGGTCTCATCTGCTCACGCAGGCTATCCAGATTCATACCGGTGTACTTGAAGTAGGTCTTGAGATCCAAGCCCTGAGAACGGAGTCTGGTGTCGTAGTCGCGAACATAGTTCTCGGTCTCAGCCTCGAACATAGCCTCAGGAATATCTGCCTCCAGCTTTTCGATCAGAGCTTCTACAAGCTTATCCTCGACTGCGTTGTCAGCAGTAGTCTCATGTCTCTTTTCAATTTTTGCCTTCATGTCTGCCTTATATTCAGCAAACGTATCAAATTCGGAAACATCCTTTGCAAAATCATCATCCAGCTCGGGAAGCTCGACACGGGTGATGGCATGGATCTTTACCTTGAATACAGCGGGCTTACCTGCAAGCTCTGTTGCATGGTACTCCTCCGGGAAGGTAACATTTACATCAAACTCCTCGTCGATGTTCTTGCCTACAACCTGCTCCTCAAAGCCGGGGATAAAGGAACCGGAGCCAAGCTTCAGCGCATAGTCGGTACCCTTGCCACCCTCAAATGCTACACCGTCGCAGAAGCCTTCAAAATCGATCACAGCCGTATCGCCCATTTCAGCGGCACGGTCGGTTACATCGATCTCTCTGGAGTTTCTCTCTCTGATGGTCTCAATTTCCTTGTCCACCTCTTCATCGGTTACTTCGGAAATTTCCTTCTCAACCTCGATGCCTACGTAGTCCTTCAACACAACCTCTGGCTTTACATATACCTTTGCAGAAAGAACCAAACCATTTTCGTCGATAGAGACAACGTCAAACTCAGGCTGGCCAACGATTTCCAGAGCGGATTCCTTTGCGGCCTCAGGGTATGCAACGGGGATCAGATCGTTGATGGCATCCTCATAGAACACACCGGTTCCGTACATCTTCTCGATGATAGAGCGGGGCGCCTTGCCTTTTCTGAAACCGGGTACAGCAATGGACTTGACCTGCTTGCGGTAAACCTTTTCTACGGCAGCATCAAAGGTTGCTTTGTCAATCGAGAATTGTAGCTCGTATCTGTTCTTTTCGATTACTTCAGATTTTGTTAAACTCATTTTGGGTTAAACCTCCGATAGAAAATAAAATTTTACATACTATTATATTGTACTTTTTTTTGACGAATTTGTCAATAGCTTTTCGAAAAATATCAAAGGATTTGCGGGATAAAATCTAAATAATCCGCCGAAATCATTCGAAATTGAATTCCGTTATGAACAAAGCTTGCGGGGGCGGTATAACAACTGTGGATATGACCGAAAAAGCAACGTTGAATTTGATATTCTTCCAACAGATCCAAAATTTCTTGGCAGAGAAAATCACTCCAAATCGGCGGGAAGTGAAGGAAGGTCAAAATTTCTTTGCCCGATGTTTCCCGCAATTTTTTTGCATGATCCAGAGACATCTTCAGGCGGATGACCTCTCGGTTGATGATTTTCTGATAATCCACCGTTTGAGATGAATTTTGCATGGATTTGTCGGTAAACCAACCGCGGGATCCCGCAACGATATAATTTTCAACTTCCAATGCATTGTTGCTGAGCAATTCGATGGTTGTAAATCCTTGCTCCTCAAACATTTTATTCATTTTTGATGCGGTACTCCACCAGAAATCGTGATTTCCCTTCATCAAAATCTTACGGCCGGGAAGTTCATGGATCCAACGAAGATCGGGAATGGCATCGTTTAACGTCAGTGCCCAGGAAATATCTCCCGGCACAATTACCGTATCTTGCGAAGTAACAAGCCGTTCCCAATTTTTCTTGAGCTTATAGACATAGTTCACCCATCGGTTTCCAAAAACCTCCATGGATTTTTGGTTGCTTTCCGTATCTAAGTGAAGGTCTGCAATCACAAAAATTGACATAACGGTCTCCTAACAAAAAAATGAATAAAACGGGTTTGAACGAGAATACTAATAATATTCTTGCTAAAGGAGGAATGAAGCATGAATTGCAACAACGAAAAAAATTGTTCTTCGACTTCCGGGAAGGATCACATCAAGGGAATTTGCTGTGATGTGAAGAACTGCGTGTATCATGACTGTGAAACCTATTGCACGGCAAAGCAGATCGCCGTTGGGCCCAGCAGCGCTACCAGCAGCTCCGATACAGCTTGCGCTACCTTTAAGGAAAGAAAGTAAATCAAAAATTCCAAAGTCCAAAGGGTTGCCGCCGAGCGGCAACCCTTTGGCGTTGATTACATAAATTGGTAAACTTCCTTGAGCATATCTTCGGAGTTGATGACGTTCTTGAAGCGAATCTCACGTTCCGCAAGATTACGAAGCGGGAAGGTGATTTCGGTATTGGTCAATGCCGACAGATCCTCAAGGGCTGCCGTATCGGCACCCGCCTCCTTGTTTGCAATAGCTTTGAATACGTCTGCCGCAAACTTATAGGGGCTGGCGGTGGAAGCGACGATCATCTTCTTTCCGTCGTTGACATCTGCTATAAATTTCTCTGCACAGTTCAATGCAACAGAGGTATGCGTGTCAGCAAGATAGCCGTATTTGTTATAAAATTGATTCAATGTAGATACCGTTTCGGTTTCATCTGCGCAATAACCTACAAAGTTCTCCGCAATGGTATTCT
>JAFVRI010000245.1 GCA_017504335.1 Clostridia bacterium | reverse complement strand
GAAGGTCGCGAAAAAAATGTCAAAAGATAATCGTTTGTGTATGCGTAGAAAAATGAGGTGCGTTTTTGTGCAAATGAAACAAAATTTGACAAACGAGACGTGACGAGGGGGACGGATGGGTGGTGGGCCGGACTGTAATTTTATGTTACTGCTCTTTTTAGGGGCGGAGAAATGAAGACGTTGGGCAGTTAAAATGAACAAAAATGACGAAAAGTTTTGGGGAAATAAGGAAGTTTTAGTAAATTTGAGTTACCTCCCAAAAATGGGAGGTTGTCAAGATGTAAAAATGCTGATTTTTTGAAAATTAGCAAAAAAACGAGACGCTCGAAACGAAAAAAACGGTCAGAGAAAGCGCCAAAACCGCCCTTGACTTTTTTTTGCGATTATGATAATATATGAATACGATTTTACGGTCCTTGAGGTTTGGTCGGCTTTGGGGATCTGAACAGTGCGATTCAAACCGGCGCGCTGTCTTTGACGTATAAGCTTTGGTGTTGCCTTCCGCCTTTGTGCTTGCACGGGCGAATGGGCGAAAGTTCTGTGCCCGGCGGCAAGCTTCGCGGGCCCTCGCGACCCGCAAACGAAGGATATACGGAAAAGAACAACGGTGGAGCTTCGGCGGAATGCCGAAACGGCAAGGGCGTGTGCCCTTTGAAATTTCACAGGAGGAAATGAAAGTAATGAAAAAGACGAGATTTTGCAGATTTGTCGCCTTTTTGTTAGCGGTTATGCTACTGATGGGCGTCAATGCCGTGTCGGTCGGTGCTTCGTCGGCATCGGATTCGACAGCTTCGTTGGACAAAATCCGAGAGAAGATGAGTGCCATCTCCTATGAGGATTATAAGACGAACAACGGCAGTGTAGCTGACGCTACGGGTAACGATGTGGTAATCTCTGCAACCGAGAATTGCTACTTTAATCCCAATGCGGACGGAAAGGAGCGCGGAGAGCTGGTTGGCCCTTCGTCCAAGAATGAGCCTTTGTGGGCACATCTTGAAACCGCCGAGGATGTATTGGGCGTTTACGTTCCCAGCCGCGGAAAGGTAACCTGGGAGACCGACGAGTTTGCCGGAAACGTGGATAAAAACGGAAAGTACGTTGCCAAGAAGTACACCATGGAGATTGTTTACTATTCTTCGATGGATGAAAACGCGTTTGGCAAGCGTGTAGAAGAGAGCAAGGCAACTTCGATCGAGCGCATTTTCAAGATCAACGGAACAGCACCCTTCTCGGAGGCGCGCTACATGACCATTCCGAAGACCTATGAAAATGTTGATACCTACGGATGGATGGAAATCACCGAGGATATGGACGTCGAGAAGATGATCCTGGAGGCGAATGCCGTTGGATCGGGAGCAGAGCGCTTCTACAACGAGTCCACTAAGAGAGATTACATCCGTTATAAGATGCCTTCCAGCTGGAACAGCGCCAATACCGCGTTTGTTTCCGATCTGATCGACGGTGATGCAACCGAAGGACCTGTTCGCTTCTTTATTGCGGACATCGACGGAAACGAGATCCGTTCCACCTCTGAGGCAGTGGCAACCTGGGCAAGTTACGAGTTCAAGGATTCCAACGGCTTCTATCAGACTCCCTTCAAGTTCGTGATCGAGCCCGATGAGAACGGAAAGGTCGAGTTTACGCTGGAGGCAGTAAATGAGCCCTTCATCGTCAAGGAGATTCGTTTCCGTGCGATCGATTCTGTTGACAACTACGCTACCTACCATGATAAGGTCGTAGCTGCCAAGGGACCCAATGCGGGTAACGGAACGATCCGCATTGAGTCTGAGTATTTCTCAAAGGCATCCTCTCAGACCATCTACCCCATTTCTGATACCACCAGTGCGGCAAACTCCCCGATCTCCACAGACGCAGCGCTTTTGAATACGCTGGGCGGAGACAAGTGGCAGACCTCCGGACAGTGGATCGAATACAACTTTACGGTAGATGCGAGCGGCTTCTACCAGATCGTTCCTCGATTTAAGCAGGCACTCCTCGATGGTATGCACGTATCGAGAATCCTGTATCTTTACAGCGACGGTGCCGTGAAGACGGGTGATGCCGGCTTCTATGACGGTGTTCCCTTTGAGGAAGCGACCAGGCTGAACTTTAACTACTCCTCCGATTGGCAGGCGGAGCCTCTGAACGACGGAACAAAGGATGCGGACGGCAATCTGAAGCCCTTTGAGTTCTACTTCGAAAAGGGTGTGACCTACACCATGCGTCTGGAGGTTTCCTTGGGAACCATGGGAACGGTTGTAAACACCGTTCAGGCATCTCTGGAATCCATCAACGCAGACTACTTGAATATATTGAAGCTTACCGGATCCAATCCTGATGAGTACCGTGACTACAAGTTCCGTCAGGTAATGCCTGAAACGGTATATGACCTGTTGGTTCAGGCAGAGATCCTTCAGGGCGTTGTTGATGATCTGGAAAAGAAGGCAGGCGTGACCAGCTCCATGGTGGCTACTCTGGAAAAGGTAATTCGTTTGTTGGATACCATGGGAAGTAACGATGATGACATCGCAAAGAATCTGGAGCAGCTCAAGACCTACATCGGTTCCTTGGGTACATGGATCTCCGATGCGAAGACACAACCCCTTCTGGTTGACTTCATCTCTGTTCAGCCTACGGGAACCGAGCTTCCTAAGGCGGCGGCAGGCTTCTGGGAATCCATCTGGCATGAGATCGTAAGCTTTATAAAGAGCTTCTTCCGCAACTATGACCGTATGGGCGCGATGACCGATCCCTCCAAGGGCGAAAGCACCGAGGAGATCGTTGAGGTTTGGTTGGCGTACGGACGTGACCAGACGCAGGTTATCCGCGGACTGATCAACAATGACTTTACTCCTTTGTACGGAGATCCCATTAACCTGAAGCTGGTTGCGGGCGGAACGCTTCTGCCTTCGATCCTTTCCGGTATGGGACCTGATGTTTACATCGGACTTGGACAGGGTGACGTAATCAACTACGCAATTCGCGGTGCGTTGCTTCCTATTGAAAATATGAAGGATACCACCCCGGACAATGATAAGATTCAGAATGATTATCAGACGGTTGTGAAGGACTTTAACGATGCCGCGATGATCGTTATGCAGATCCGTTGTGCCGGTGAAAAGGGCAACACAGAGGAGCATAAGAACTGCGGAAACGGCGTGCTCCACTGCTACGGACTCCCCGAGACTCAAGGCTTCTCCATGATGTTCGTCCGTGAGGATATTCTGGCGGATCTGGACATTGACATCCCCGAGACCTGGGATGATATTAAGGAAGCAATTCCCGTGCTTCAGGCAAACAACATGCAGATCGGTATGCAGAACGATGCAAAGATCTTCCTGTATCAGCAGGGCGGTGAGCTCTTCGCGGATGAGGGCATGAGAGTAAACCTTGACTCCAACCTGGCACTGGAATCCTTTAACACCATGTGTGATATGTTCACCATGTACTCCTTCCCCTACAAGTATGACTTTGCAAACCGTTTCAGAACCGGTGAGATGCCCATTGGATTTGCCGCTTATACCGGCACATACAACCAGTTGAAGGTATTTGCAACCGAGATCGAAGGTTTGTGGGGCTTCTATCCGATGCCCGGTTATTATAATGAAGAAACCGGAAAGATCAACCAGATGTCCGTATCCACCGCTTCCGCAATCGTTATGATTACGGGATGCGATAACGTGGATGGCGCATGGAACTTCATGAGCTGGCACGCAGGCGCAGATTGTCAGGTTGACTACTCCAACGAAATGGTAGCAATTCTCGGACCCTCCGCAAAGCACTCTACCGCAAACGAATCGGCTCTGGAGAGCATGCCTTGGACCCGTGAGGAGCTGACTCAGCTGAAGAAGCAGTTCGAGCAGCTGGCGTCGATTCCCAACTATCCCGGTAACTACATTATTGACCGTTACATCAACTTCGCATTCCTTGAGGCCTACAACGAGAAGGCAGACCCCACGATTGCGATGCAAAGCTACATTAGTATTATCAACAAGGAAATTACACGTAAGCGCCAGGAGTTTGGTCTGGAGACCCTGGAAGCGGGACAGACTTTGGCTCAGAAGCGTATGAAGGAAGCCGAGAGCTTGCTGAATGAGGCAAAGGGATCCTCGGATTACATTGCTGCGTACTCGAACACGGTAGATCACGCATTGAGGCTGATCGCCGGATATGAGACCGAGGATTACGCATCGATTCAGGCAGTTGCCAACTCGCTGAACAAGCAGAATCCCACGCTGTTCAAGGGCGCAATTGAAAAGCTGAACGAGGCAGCATACTGGTTGACCGAATACGAAAAGTCGAAGTGATTTCTTTTGAATGACAAAATATGAATGAAGGAGAGAAGAAATATGTCCCCACAAACGGCAAAAAAGAAAGCTGTGGCGCGTAAGGATATGTCCCGCGCGCAGTGGACATGGAAGGAAATGAAGCGAAATAAGGTTGCCTACTTTATGGTAGCACCCTACATGCTGATTTTCTCCTGCTTTACGGTCTTGCCCGTTTTGCTTTCCATTGTTATCAGCTTTACGGATTTTAACCTGCTTCAGATGCCGAATATCGTTTGGCTGGACAACTACATCAGATTGTTCCTGGATGACGATATTTTCCTCATTGCAGTTAAGAACACATTTATCTTCGCAGTCATCGTTGGACCTGTGTCCTACATGATGTCCCTGATGATTGCATGGTTTATCAACGAGCTTTCTCCCAAGATCAGAGCAATTGTTACCCTGATCTTCTATGCTCCCTCCATTTCCGGTCAGGTTTACCTGGTTTGGGGTACACTGTTCTCCAGTGACTCCTACGGTTGGGCAAACGCGGT
>JAFVRI010000005.1 GCA_017504335.1 Clostridia bacterium | reverse complement strand
GATACCGAACGCATTGCGCGAGAAAAAAGAATCCGCACCGTTTCCGAAAGCGTATCCGCACATACGGTTTCCTTTATTCTACCCCTAAGCGAAACTTCTCTTTCGCGATTTGTAGATCCACATCCCTTTATTCCTTCGAATCCCAAGGAGCTGACCGATCGTTGTGAAGCCATTCTTTCCATCCAAGCACACGGATTGGCACAACGCATGGAAAAGGCTTATGCTAAAACCTGCGTAATCGGTATTTCGGGAGGACTTGATTCCTGCCTGGCAATTCTGGTAGCCGCAAGAGCTATGGATCTGCTCGGACGAGATCGGGCTGATATCATCGGTGTAACCATGCCTTGCTTTGGAACCACAAAGAGAACCAAATCCAATGCAGAAATCCTTTGCCATGAGCTTGGAACCGAATTAAGATGCATTGCCATCGGTGACTCGGTCAAACAGCATTTTGCGGATATCGGTCATGATGAGTCCAATCATAATGTTGTTTACGAAAATGCGCAAGCCAGAGAACGTACTCAGGTGATTATGGACATTGCCAATATGGAGAATGGATTGGTTGTCGGAACGGGTGATCTTTCCGAGTTAGCTCTGGGCTGGGCTACCTATAACGGAGATCATATGTCCATGTACGGTGTGAACGGCGGTGTTCCGAAAACGTTGATCCGTCACATCGTCGCATATTGTGCGGATACCGCTGATCAAAACGGCAAGCCCGCGCTTGCACAAGCTCTTCGCGATATTTTGGATACTCCTGTCAGCCCTGAGCTTTTGCCTGCAGACAAGGATGGAAATATTGCGCAAAAAACCGAGGATTTGGTTGGTCCCTACGAAATTCATGATTTTTATATATTCAATATGCTTCGATATGGCTACGCGCCTGACAAGCTTTTCCGTTTGGCAAAGCAAGCATTTCACGGTATTTATTCCGACGAGATTCTTTTGAAGTGGCTGAAGAATTTCATTCGTCGTTTCTTTGCCCAACAATTCAAGCGTTCCTGTCTTCCCGACGGTCCCAAGGTCGGCTCGGTTGGCTTCTCTCCCAGAGGAGATTGGAAAATGCCCAGCGATGCGTCTGCTCGGGAATGGATGAAAATAGCTGAATCGCTTTGAATACAAAAAAGCAAAACCGCCTTTCCACGGGAACGGCGGTTTCGTTTTTGAATCGAATTTCAGTAAAAAATTGCCTTTCATATTTGAATCTTCTTCGGCAACAATAATACCAGAGCGCACGGAAAACACATCCGCAGCGACTCAATTCAAATATAGATTTAAGATTTGACACGATAGGTTGTCGTTTAGATCGTAAACGCAAATGTATCGGGTCAGAACAGGAGATTCAATCATGGCAAGTAATAAGACGATGGTACCCGAAGCAAAGGCAGCTATGGAGCAGTTCAAGATGCAGGCTGCAAGCGAGGTAGGCGTAAATCTTCAGAACGGTTATAACGGTGATCTGACCGCTCGTCAGGCAGGCAGCATCGGCGGACAGATGGTTAAGAAGATGATCGAAAGCTACGAGAACTCCATGAAGTCCGGCAAATAACCGAAAATCCGGAGTATTGTAGCAAGGATAGGGGAATGTCTCCGCAATCGGAGGCATTCCCTTTTCTCTTTTTCTTCGAATTTATTTTTTCTGTTGACAAAAAAAAGGATATGGGGTATAATACTGTGTAGTTTATGAAAAAAAAACAAGGCTTAGGAGGATTTATGACAATTTACGACGAGCTCGTTGCCCGTGGCTTGATCGCCCAGGTTACCGACGAAAATGAGATCAAGGAACTGATTAACAATGGAAAGGCCGTATTTTATATCGGCTTTGACCCCACCGCAGACAGTCTGCATGTAGGTCATTTTATGGCGCTTTGCCTAATGAAGCGTCTGCAAATGGCAGGCAATAAACCGATCGCGCTGATCGGTGGCGGCACCGCTATGATCGGAGATCCCTCCGGCAGAACCGATATGCGCCAGATGATGACCACCGAAACCATTCAACACAACTGCGAATGCTTCAAAAAGCAAATGAGCCGTTTCATTGACTTTTCCGATGGAAAGGCAGTCATGATCAACAATGCGGATTGGCTTCTGGATCTGAACTACATTGAGGTTCTTCGTGAAGTCGGAAGCTGCTTCTCTGTCAATAACATGCTTCGTGCAGAGTGCTATAAGCAGCGTATGGAGAAGGGACTTTCTTTCCTGGAATTCAATTACATGATCATGCAGTCCTATGACTTTTATCATCTGTTCAAGACCATGGGCTGTAACATGCAGTTTGGAGGTGATGATCAGTGGTCAAATATGTTGGGCGGTACTGAGCTAATTCGCCGTAAGCTTGGCAAGGATGCCTATGCAATGACCATCAATCTTCTCTTGAATTCCGAAGGAAAGAAGATGGGTAAAACCCAGTCGGGCGCGGTATGGCTGGATCCCGCCAAAACTTCTCCCTACGATTTCTACCAATATTGGAGAAATGTTGCCGATTCCGATGTACTCAAGTGTATCCGTATGCTGACTTTCCTTCCTCTGGAGGAAATCGATGCAATGGATCAATGGGAAGGTGCACAGCTGAACCGTGCGAAGGAAATTCTTGCCTTTGAGCTGACCAAACTGGTTCACGGTGAGGAAGAAGCTAAAAAAGCAGAAGCAAGTGCAAAGGCTCTTTTTGGAGCAGGAGCAGAGGCCGAGATTCCCATGACCGAGCTGACCGCCGAGGATTTTATTGATGGCAAAATCGATATTGGCTCTATTCTTGTAAAGGCAGGGCTCGTTCCCTCCAAGTCAGAAGCAAGACGTGCCATCGAGCAGGGTGGTGTTTCGGTCGATAACGAAAAGATCACCGATGTTAAGGCAATGTTTACTGTTGATGATCTGAAGGACGGAAAGGTATTCCGCAGAGGAAAGAAGAATTTCCGCAAGATCATTGCAAAGTAATAAAAGCATAAAAAAGAACCGAGATTCAATTCTCGGTTCTTTTTTATGTTCAAACAAAAAACGACATTATTTCATCATGAATCCAATCTCTCAGATGGCACGGAGCCAGTTC
>JAFVRI010000244.1 GCA_017504335.1 Clostridia bacterium | reverse complement strand
CGCCACGAGGCTTCGCCTCGTGGCGGGCTTCTTGATGCTTGAATGTAAGAAACACAGGAAGGAAATCAAAATGAACAGCAGGATCAGAGAGATGCGGGAAGGGGATAAAGATGCGGTGCTTCAGATGATGCGCGTGTTTTATGCCTCGCCCGCAGTACTTACAAGTGGATCGGAGGAAATCTTTTTGTGCGATATCGATGCGTGTCTTTCGGATAGTCCGTATCTTGAGGGGTATATCCTTGAGAACGGAGACGAAATACAAGGGTACGCGATGGTGGCAAAAAGCTTTTCGACCGAATTCGGGAAGCCTTGCATCTGGATCGAGGATCTGTATATCAAGGCAGAATATCGGGGACTTGGGCTTGGCGGTGCGTTTCTCGAATCTATCGGGAAGAAATACGCGGGCTGTGTGTTCCGTCTTGAGGCGGAGGAGGAAAACGAAGGTGCGGTAAGGCTGTATGAAAGAAAGGGCTTTCAGGTCCTGCCGTATTTGGAAATGATAAAGGGTTTGGAATCGAAATGAAAACAAAGGCCGAAGAAATGTATGCAACAATGAATCCGTGGCGATTGTTTTTTGTTGTGGCGCTTCCCGGTATGATCAGTATGTTCGCGATGTCGGTCTACAGCATCGTGGAGGGGATCTTCATCGGGCAGATCCTCGGAGAGGGAGCCTTTGCCGCCGTCAATATTGCAATGCCGCTCGTTATGATCAATTTCTCACTTGCAGATCTGATCGGAGTCGGTGCATCCGTGCCGATTTCGATCGCGCTGGGGAAGAACGATCACAAAACGGCGAATAACGTGTTTTCCTGCTCGATCATTATGATCTTTGCGGCATCGGTGCTGATGGGCAGCGTAATGTATTTTGCCGCCGAGCCCTTGTCGCGGATGATGGGCGCGGATGACACGCTTCTGATCACCTCGGTCAAATATCTCCGTACCTACGCGCTTTGCGGTCCGCTCGCGACGGTATTTTTCGCGATGGATAATTATCTCAGGATCAGCGGCTTTGTGAAAACGAGTATGGTCATCAACATTTTTATGAATCTTTTGACCATCGGGCTGCTCGCCGTCTTCCTTCTCGTCTGTGAGATGGATGTTGTCGGCTCTGCGATCGCGACCTCGATCGCGATGTGCACCTGCTCGCTGATCGCAATGCTGCCGTTCGTGATGAAAAAGGCGCTCCTGAAATTTGTGAAGCCGAAATTCAGCCTTTCGATGTTTCGGCAGATCGCCGCGTGCGGCTCACCCGTCTTTCTCAGCAACGTGTCGGGACGTGTCACGTCTATTCTGATGAACATATCGCTGATGACGCTTGGTGCGAAAGCATTTGGCGAGGGGGGCGGAACGACGGCAGTCGCCGTATATGCGGTACTGATGTATGCAAGCGATCTCTGTTGGCCGCTTCTGTATGGGATCGCGGACTCCCTCGCCCCGGCGCTTGGCTATAATTGGGGGGCAGGGGATTACGGCAGAGTGAAAAGCATTGCGAAGCGTGCCTATATCGGAACGGCACTCATCGGGCTTGTTTCGACCTCGTTCCTGTTTTTCTGTCCCGGGACGATCGCGTCCTGGTTTGCAAACGCCGAGGACGCAAGGCTGCTTGAGATATCGACACACGCGATCAGGCTTTTCTGCTGTGCCTACCTATTTCGTTGGATGGCGGTCACAACGCAAAGCTTCTTCAGCGCGATCGAAAAGCCACTCGAAGCGACCATTATGTCGGTTTCCGTTGCCCTTGTTTTTCCCGTTCTGACACTCGGGGTGCTGTGGAGCTTTGGGCTTGACGGTATCTGGCTGAATTTTGCCGTGACGAATCTGCTTGCCGTCGTGCTTGCTCTCTTTATGCTTCTGCGTCTGTCGCGGGAGATCAAAAAGAGGGAGCGCGCCGAGGACGCGGCGCAATGCAAGACAGAAGAAACATCCGATAAAGCAGACCGCGCTTTATATGAATGACGGCGGTGTAATAAATAAGGGAGACCCAAATGCGAACGCATTTGGCTCTCCCCTTTTTGATTGCCGCCTATCCCTCACGGGGAGGGGTAGGATGGACTTTAATAACTTAGCGTTTAGTTAGGATAAACAACGGTTACGCCATCGTATTCTGTAAGAGGTTTAACTCCATATTGAGCTCCACCAAAGAGTCCTTCGAACGTCAGAAGCAGATTACAATGCATAGCGCAAGTGCTATGATCGTGATCTGCGGGAATTCCTCCATAAGCATATCCGGGTTCTACACGCCATGCAGTTTTTCCTGCTACAACGCAGTAATGATAGTCAACCCAATCGCCATATGTAACTGTTACGTCCTTACAGGTGATATTATACTTGGACATATCGGGATAATTCGAGTTGTTAATCGTAGTAGTTTCCTCAAGGCGACCAATCAACATACCGGTCATACGATACAGATAGTACTTATAGACGGCTGTAACATCGTTATACGCATCCAAACGGCAAGCAACATCTACATCCTCAAAATTGTAGGATGCGCCAGGTTCGCCCTGACCTACAATACCACCTATGGAACTATCGAAAGATCCCCAAAGACCGCCGAGAACTACATCCTCTGCAATCGTAATATTCTTGAAGGTATAATCACCAGCACCGGACCAACCAATGATACCGCCGATACCGTTGTTATACGTTCCAAAATCAGAATCCTTAATGGTAATGTTCTCAAAAACACACGTGCCCGTAGCGCTACCTGTGATACCACCAATGTCGCCACCTTCAATGCAAGCGTCTGCGCCGCTGATGGTTACGTTTTTAACAGTTGCGCTTTCAAGCTCGCCAAATAGACCAATGGACCCATATTTGCCCCATTCATAGCCAAAAGCCCAACCGCTCTGGTAGAGATTTGAAATCGTGTGTCCTTGACCGTCAAAGGTTCCTGCGAAGGGCACCTTATCTCCGATCGGATCAAAGGCCAAGGGTTCCGTGGCACCTGCGGGAAGGAAGTAGAGATCCACATCGCTTGTCAGTGCAATCGTCTTGCCTGCGAAGTTGTTGCCGGAGTCTACAAGTACAGCAAGACCTGCAAACTGTTCTGCGGTAGAAAGGGCAAATTCTGTATCCGTTTCGTTGTACCAAGAGGTATCTGCGGTGCCGTCCCAAGTATCAACGGGATTTGAAATCACGGGATACTCCGCATTCGCATCGTAATCGGGACCGAAGCTGTCTTTTTCGTATGCAAGCTGTGTTGCAACAGCTGTCAGAGAAAAGTCGATCTGGGGGATATCTTTGCCGTTGTGGTTCGCCTTGTTACCAACAGTAGTTGGCATAGAGATCACAACAAGAACATAAGCGGAACTGTAGGCACCGTTTGTAGAGTCATCTTTGGAGAAAGCAACACCGTTCTTGATAACAGCGATATCATCGCTCAAAGAAGCGACGCCGGAGTTCGCAACGCCGCCGAAATTGAAGCTGTCAAGGCTCTCACGAGTTGTGTAGTAGTTGCTCTCCATATCGGTGGAAGTAGCAGTCATATACTTAACTTCCAGATAATCGGAAAGGCTGAACTTGTCGCCTGCTTTGTTTGTACCCTGCTTTTCGCTTGCTACGTTAATGGCAAGATTATAGCGGAATGCGAGAGAACCGAGGTTTTCAACTTTCAGCCATACAGCTTCGGTATAACCGGGCTCATAGAGAGCGTCCTTGCCGAAAAGAACGGTGCTTTCCGTTACTTCGGTCCATTCGGTATTCTGTGCACCATAGGGCTTGTAAGACAGTTTCATATCAAGATTACCGGACTTGATGATGTTATTTGCACTCGTCACGCTGTCAGTGAACCAAGCGTACGTCGTCCCGAGCAGCATCGTGAAGCACAGGAACAGAGCAAGCGCGCTTGAGAGCAAAGCAGACTTCGTGCTTTTTCTTTTTGTCATTTTGAATGACCTCCTTTGAAAAAATACATAACGG
>JAFVRI010000243.1 GCA_017504335.1 Clostridia bacterium | reverse complement strand
TGCGATTCCGTCTCGGATTCTTCTTTTTCAGTCTCGTGAGATTCGGCTTGCGATTCCGCCTCGGATTCTTCTTTTTCAGTCTCGTGAGATTCGGCTTGCGATTCCGCCTCGGGGTCCTTTGGCCCCTTCCTCTCCGATCGACAGGATATCAGACAAGAGAAAAGCAACAATACACATAAAAGCAAACCGATCCATCGTTTCATCATCATTTCGTTACTCCTTTCTCTCCAAGCTTTCATATCCATAGTTATTATACCATATTTTCTTCGGGAATGCAAGATCTGATCCAAACGAAAAAGACCGTGCAAAAGCACGGTCTTTTTGCTGTTTCTTTATGTGAAGGAATAGTAGGTGATATCCTTTTCCTTATCACAAAGGGGCATATGAATCAGCTTCACGGGGCCGTCCGCAACGAAGCAGTTCTCCGCTCCCACGGTATCGAATATATATTTGTTACTGGAAACCGCATTGCCGATCCACTGGTATTTGATTCCGCAGGTACGGAAGCGGAAGGCGATCTCCGAGGTACACCACAAGGAATACTTGGGAGCGATCAGCTGATACAGAGCAGTTGCACCGCCGCTGTATCCGTGGTGGTTGACCTGAACGAAGTCGCTCTTGAGCCCCTCTCCCTGCTGCTTGCAGATGACGGCAGAGGCGGTCTTTTCGCAGTCGCCCATGAAGAGGACGGTCTGACCCTTGACAGTCATTCTGGTCACGGTGGAAGAGTCGTTCATATTGGTGAACTGCGTAGGCAGATAATCCTCCAACGTATACACGAACTCAAAGGTCATGTCGCAGAAGCGAACCTTCTGTCCTGTATGCGGACGGATCCACTTCACGTCGCCGTATGCCTTCAGCTCCTCGGGAGCGCCGACGGTCAGCCAGTTGCTATAACCGCTATTGAACATCCAAGCCTCACCGGGGTTTCCGATCCAATACTGGAGCGTCACCTTGTCCGCATACTGCACGGTAAACTCGTTAAAACAGCCATGGTGATCGCCGTGAGAGTGGCTCATATACCAAGCCGCGATCACGATCTTTCCGTCGGGTCTCTTGTTATGATCACAAAGCGTCCATCCTCCAGAATGATCACGTAGGACATTCCGTTTCCGTCGGTGACCTCTCTGTGAGTATAATCCAATGACATCACGCAGAAGGTGGTATCGGTCACCTTTTCGTATCCTGTGGATTCATCCACGGGAAGTGCAAAATATTCCAGCGTATCCGAAACGATCCGCACGCTTTCCTCGCTTGCGGTATGATACAAATGCAACATACCCTCGTCAGAAAGCAGAGTTACATAAAGATTTTCTCCGATGGTATTTTCCTGAAAAACCTTGTAGCCGCCGCTTTGTTTCAGCTCGGCAACAAACGTCTCGAATTCCTCGCGGCTGACGCCTCTGCGGTATTTCATACGGCAGCTATGGCCAAGATCCATGCCGTGATCGGACAACTGGACATCAAGAGTTCCGTTGTAATTCATGATTGTTTCTCCTTTGCTTTTCATTGACGTTCCGTCAAGAAAATTCTATCATACCCCCTAAAAAATGTCAACCGTTTGGGGGAATTTCTTTTGGATAAATCAAAGAATAAAGGGCGTTTTTTTCAGCAAGGCTCCCCCCGTCTCGGTTCGCTCGGTGGCTAACGAGTACAGGCGGTTCAGCTTCTCGGTCAAGCGGTATTGCGCCGTATCGCTGGGAGCATCTGTGGGTTTGGTGACAATGGGTAATGCGGCACTTTTTCGTTTCTCGGAAAGGATCGCTCTGCCCCGTTCGTTGGCGGCAAGGAGAGTGGTATATTGAGGCACTCCCGAAAGATCCTCGGGAAGGACCCCCAACAGACAGTACAAAAGGGTTCGGCGGATATGGGCATCGGTATAGCGCTTGGTTCGGATCTTTTCATAAAATTCCTCCAAGGACGTGACCTCGGACGCCACCGAGCAGAACCGTCGGCAGAGTCCGCTCTCGGCACCTGCGATCTTTTCAAAATCATCGCCCTCGTGTAACCGAAACCAACCGAGGATCAAGGATTCCAATTTTTTCTCGGATACAAATGCACCACACTCAAACGCTTGTCGGTAGGTCCTTGCGCATCCTTCGGGAAGATAACCCGTCGCTCCCTCAAAATCGCCCTTTTCCCAAAGAGCACGGATTCCCGTGGCAGACGGAAACACATCCGGGGAAAGCTCGGTCTGTCCGTAGGCGGCTCCGTTTCTCTTGACGGTCAGGGCTTTCATGTTCACCCCCGATTCCACGATGGCACGAAGATACTCCATCCCCAAGAGATCGTTGGAGGACAAAGGAGATCCGACGGATCCCTCCAGCAGACGGTAGTAGGCTTCCGCAGCGGGGACACCTTCCGAGAGATTTTGACGGTAGGATTCCCTGAACGTTTCGTCGGCGGCAAGGGATGCCGCTTTTTTCAACAACGGAAGATCTCCGCACTCCGAGCCAAACATCAGCGTATCTGCTACCTGTGAGGCGATCGCCACGCCGCCGCGGGCAAATTGCTCGGCAGAGGCGGCACTCCAAGGAAAGGGCAGCTCCAGCACAAGATCCGCTCCCGCACGGATGGCGGATTCGGCACGAACGTAGGGGTCGGTCACAGCAAGGCTTCCCCGTTGAACGGCGGCACCGCTCATGACACAGACCACTCGGTCTGCCCCCATCTTTCTTGCTTGCTCGATCAGATATTGATGCCCCCGATGCAGGGGGTTGAATTCACAGATAATTGCGAAATCCGACATAGATTCTCCTTCTTTTCGGTCTTTTGAAAGATTTTTTCTTTTATCTCTTGAAAAATGAGAAATTAAGTAGTATAATAGTACTGTTACAATATTTTACATATCTTCGGAGGATTTTAGAATGAATATTCTGGTTGTAAACGCAGGTTCCAGCTCCCTGAAATATCAGCTGATCGACACCGATACCGATACCCTGTACGCAAAAGGTATTTGCGAGAGAATCGGTGCTGAGGGCGCACTCATTGAGCACAAGCAGATCGCAAAGGGCTTGAAGATCAAGAAGGAAAGCCCCATGAAGGATCATGCCGATGCCATGAAGCTGGTTGTGGAGCATCTGACCGACCCCGAGGTGGGTTGCATTTCCAGCATGGACGAGATCCAGGCGATCGGACACCGTGTGGTTCACGGCGGTTCCTACTTCTCTCAGTCGATCCTGATGACCGACGATGTTCTGGAGAAAATCAAGCTTTGTCGTGACTTCGCCCCTCTGCACACCGACGCTCACCTGATGGGCTTCAAGGGATGCCTTGAGATCATGCCCGGCAAGCCTCAGGTTTTGGTATTTGACACCGCATTCCATCAGACCATGAAGCCCGAGGCATACATCTATGCTCTGCCCTATGAGTACTATGAAAAGTACGGCATCCGTCGCTACGGTATGCACGGAACCTCTCACCGCTATGTCAGCGGAGAGATGGCAAAGCTGCTGGGCAAGCCCGTAGAGGAGACCAAGATCGTAACCTGCCATATCGGTAACGGTTCTTCGATCACAGCTGTTAAGGGCGGTAAGGTAATGGATACCTCCATGGGATTCACTCCCTTGGCAGGTGTGGAGATGGGAACCCGTTGCGGCGACATCGACCCCGCCATCGTTCCCTACATCATGGAGCGTGACAATTTGTCCGCCGCTGAGATCAACAACATCATGAACAAGAAGTCGGGTTTCCTCGGTGTTGCCGGTATTTCCGACTCCCGTGACCTGGAGGATGCCATCATTGAAGGTCCCTCCAACCCCAACTATGAGAAATGCCTGCTGGCTGTCAACATTTTGAAGCATCAGCTCAAGAAATACATCGGTTCTTATGCCGCCGTCATGAACGGATTGGATGCCGTGGTATTCACCGCAGGTATCGGCGAGAACAGCACCATGCTCCGCAAGATGGTTTGCGAGGACATGGACTTCTTTGGCATCGAGCTGGATGAGGAGCAGAACCTGAAAGCATTCCGCAAGGCAGATCCTACCAAGATCTCCAAGGACGGCTCAAAGGTTGCTGTTTGGGTCATCCCCACCAACGAGGAGCTGGTCATCGCAAAGGATACCGCCGCCATCGTTGCCGGCAAGTAATTGCATATCCCCCATCGGTTGCCCTCACGGGCAACCGATTTTTTATTATTGTAGCACAGAACCGAAAGAATTTCAAGATAAAAATCACCGAGGGGCATTTTTGCCCCTCGGTTTTACTTGGTATCTATTTACCACTTGGTGGGAATCTCGTTTACGTAGCGCCAATAGGTGTATTCCGTATCCCCCTCCGGCTCGGTCTCACTGTAATAATAGACCGATGCATCCAACAGAGCTGCATTGTTCGTTTCAAAATTCATGCGTCCCCACTGTTCAACAGATCCGCTATAATATACATTTGTCAACTCGCTACATCCCGAAAAAGCCCCTGCCTCGATGTCCTTCGTCCTTGCGGGAATAATGATCGTTGTCAGTCCACTACAACCGCTAAAAGCACCGTATTTTATGGTCCTTACAATATTAGGGATCCTGATCTCTACCAATTCCGTACAGTTGGAAAATGCACCGTTCCCAATGAACCAGACACTTCCGTTATTGGGAATCACACTGTTGTTACATCCTCGAATCAAAATCCCTTCTTCGATATGTATAAGACAGTTTCCTTCACTCCGATACCACGCATTGGCTTCCGCTACGGTGATTGAGGTCAGGCTGTTACATTCCTCGAACGCATTATCACCAATGTTGGACGCTCCGCTTCCGATGGCAATACTTTGCAAACCGTTGCATCCGCTAAATGCATAAGCACCAATCGTCTCTACCCCATCGGGAATGATGATATTTACCATGCTTCTGCACCTAGAGAAAGCAGACTCTCCAATGCTCGTCACGCTTTCAGGAATTTGAATGTCCGTCAAACTGCTGCATTCGGAAAAAGCAGACGCTCCAATGCTCGTCACACTTTCAGGAATTTGAATGTCCGTCAAACTGCTGCATCCGGAAAAGGTGGAGATTTCAATCTTTGTCATCCCTTCGGGAAGTGTAACATCCGTCAATTTTTCGCATCCTAAGAAAATTGCTTCTCCCATGTGATCGACACGGTTGGAGATCGCAACACGTTTTAACTCGGTACATATCGCAAAGGCGCTATTTCCTATATGGGTCACGCTGTCGGGAACCGTCACCTCGCTCAAACCGGTACATCCCCAAAATGCCTGCTCGCCGATTTCCGTCACACCATCGGGAATAGTCACGTTCATCAGCCCCGTGCATCCGTAAAACGCAAGATTGCCAATGCTTACCACGTCTGACGGGATCACACTGTTCTTGCAACCAAAAACCAAACGCTTGGTCGCTGTTTCTATGATACAATTTCCCTCGCTGTAATAGTGACTGTTCCCTTCCTTTACCGTAACAGTCTCAATTCCTTCGCATCCTCTGAACGCACTCTCATGGATACTCGTCACGCCATTTGGAACGGTCAGCTCGGTCAAGCCTTTGCATCGGTAAAAGGCACCGTTGCCGATGCTTGTAATTCCGTCCGGAATCGTCACACTCGTCATTGCGGTACATCCGGAGAATGCGTAGTTTCCGATTTTAGTCACACAATCGGGAATCGTCACCGACGTCAATTCGTCACAATTCCAAAACACATAATTCCAAATTTCATAGTTTTTTCGATTTTCCAATTCGGGCAAGGTCAAATCTTTATCGGTTCCCGAATAGTCAATCAGATACGCAAAACCCGCATAGGTATAGAACCAATAATGATTCTCATTGGTAATCCTGCTCTCTCCCTTGTGTACGGCTTTGGCATAAGAGGCAATCCTACCGTACCCCATGGTTCCTTTTTGAATTTCCAACGAAGAATGGTTTATGACCTCCGCCAGCTTCGAGCATCCCCAGAAAGAATCATCCACAATTTTCGTCATACTGCTCGGAAGGGTGATGCTCAATAGTCCTGTGCAATCCGTAAATGCGTACAGGGAAATGGTGGTGATACCCTCGGAAAGTGTCACCCGCTTCAGATCGGAACATTCGCGAAACGCGCTGGCTCCGATCACGGTTACGGGATAGCCTTGATAGGTAGAAGGAACGATCACCTCGATTGCACTTCCCGTGTAATCGGTCACGCTATAGGTTTCTGTCGTGGGGTCAAACGTAAACACAACGCCCTCATCCTTGTAAGTCCCACACCGAGCGCACGTATTTTCATCGTTCCAATCGTGTGTTTCACAATTAAGCTCCGATTCGGTTTCGGGCTCGGTTTCGGGCTCGATTTCGGGCTCGGTTTCCGGCTCGGTTTCGGGCTCGGTCTCAACTTCACGCTCTGTCTCCGATTCGGATTCCGTTTCCTTTACTGTTTCGGTTTCAGGTTCCAGGTCTGTCTCGGTCTCCTTATCACTTTCGGTCATAGGAAAAGAGTCTTGTGTTTCGGTCTCGTTGGGTTCTTTCTGTGTTGGCTCTTCCCCACACCCCACAAGGATTGTCATAAATAACAGAGTCATACAAAATGCGATAATAAAAAATTTGAATGAACGTTTCATGGCATCTCCTTTCTGTTCTCAAAAATCTTCGATCGATCCAAGATCCTCCATATTCAGTATATCATACTCGGTATATTCTGTCAATAAAAAAGACCGTCTCGATGAGACGGTCTTTTCCTTGTTTTATTTATGCCTTTGCGCCGTTGACGGAAAGATACTTCTTGATTCTCTCTACGTTCTCGGCATTCTTGGGATCTTCCTCAAGATACTCGATGATGTCGTAAACGTCCACGATGGAATATACGGGGAAGCCGAACTGCTCCTCGATCTCCTGCATGGCTCCCTTTTCGGTCTGACCCTTTTCCTTGCGGTCAACCATAATGAAGGTAGCGGCAACCTTGACGCCTTCCAAGTGAGAAAGGATCTCCATGCTCTCACGGATAGCCGTTCCTGCGGTGATCACGTCCTCGATGATAACGACCTCTTCCCCTGCGGTGGGAACATATCCGACGAATACGCCGCCCTCGCCGTGATCCTTCACCTCTTTACGGTTGAAGAAGAAAGGAACGTTCAGATCCTTCTTGGACAGAGCCACAGCGGCGGAAACCGCCAGGGAAATTCCCTTGTATGCGGGGCCATACAGAACCGCTTTCTTCTCGCCCAGCTTATCGAAGTATGCCTTAGCATAGAACTCACCCAGCTTTGCGATATCGTCACCGGTCTTGATCATGCCCGCATTGATGAAATAGGGGATCTTTCTTCCGCTCTTTGCGGTAAAATCACCGAATTTCAGCACGCCCGCACCTTCCAAAAATTCAATAAATTCTCTTTTATATCCTTCCATTGCTGTATCCTCCTAATCAATCAACAAATTCGCGAATGCAACGCTCGTATGCGGCAACGGGATCCTCGGCGGCGGTAATGGGTCTGCCCACTACGATGTAGTCCGAACCGATCTTCTTCGCCTCTGCGGGGGTCATGACTCTCTTCTGGTCTCCAATGTCACCGTCGGCAAAACGCACGCCGGGAGTCACGGTCAGGAACTTCTCGCCGCAGGTCTCGTGAACCTTGCCTGCCTCCAGAGGGGAGCAGACCACACCGTCCAGGCCCGCAACCTTTGCGTTGTGGGCAT
>JAFVRI010000242.1 GCA_017504335.1 Clostridia bacterium | reverse complement strand
TAAAAACAGTAGGTTGCAAAAAAGGAATATTTGTAGTATAATGGATGCGTATAAGGTGATAGAGAGGAGCTTCATGATGCAAGAGACAAAAAGCATTGTGGAAATCATTGCAAGAAACATACGCACAAGGCGCAAAGAATTAAAAATGACGCAAAGCGAGTTGGCTGAACTTCTCGGATATTCTGCAAAAGCCGTAAGCAAATGGGAAAGCGGTGCAGGCGCGCCTCCAACGTTGACTCTCCCAAGACTCGCTCAAATACTTCAAACGAATTTGGATTCCCTCATGGAGGACACCTCCGATCAGATGTTTTATCTCGGTATCGACGGCGGAGGCACGAAAACCGAATTTGCCCTTGCCGATCCGAAAGGAAATATAATAAAGTCCATATGTCTTGGAACGTCAAATCCAAATGACATTGGAATCGAAAACACGCTCAATGTATTGAGAGCGGGCATCATCGAGGTCTGCGGAAATGTTCAAAAGAGTAATATATCCGTGTTTGCGGGTCTTGCGGGAGGCACCACCGCCGGGATATACGAGCAGATATCGACTTTTTTATCAAGATTGGGCTTTGCACAAGCCCAAAACGGCAGTGATGCCATGAATGCGATTTCGGCAAGCCTTGGGGATGCGGACGGTATTTCCGTTATCATGGGAACGGGTAGCGTGACGTTTGCTCAAGTGAGCGGAAAAGCATACCGTGTCGGAGGCTACGGCTATCTGCTTGGAGATGCGGGAAGCGGTTTTTCGTTGGGGCGCGAGGCAATACTCGCTGCGCTCTGCTTTGAGGACGGTAGCGGAGAGGAAACATTACTTTACGATGCCGTAAGGAAAAAATGCGGTACGGAGAGTGTCCTTGGATCGCTTGGAAATTTTTACAGCGGAGGCAAGCGCGAAATCGCTCAATATGCGCCACTTCTTCTGCATGCATACGCTGACGGAGACAAGGTAGCCGGAAGGATACTTTACAACGAACTGACGAAGGTAGCGCAGACCGTTCGGGGAGCGCGAAAGCATCTTCCCGATACAAGCGCTCCAATCCCTGTCGTTCTTTGCGGCAGTCTCTGTACCAAGGACGATATCATATACCGCGCACTTTGTGACATCATGTCCAATGAAGCATATTCGATCAGCCTATGCGAGCGCTCTTTGATCTTCGGCGCGCTCAGACTTGCGGGAATGAAATAACATCTGAAAAAGGGGAATTTTATGTTAAAAACAGAAATGAGAAATCCACGCACCACACATATCGATCGTATGTCGACCGCTGAAATGGTGCGCATAATTCAGGACGAAAACATAAATGCCGCTGTGGCGGTAGAAAAGGCGCTCGGCTCTATCGAAAAGGCTGTAGACGCGATTGCCGAGCGTATGGCAAAGGGCGGCAGACTTTTTTATATGGGCTGTGGTACCTCGGGAAGACTTGGTGTTCTTGACGCATCCGAATGCCCGCCAACCTATGGAGTTCCGAATGACCTTGTTGTTGGCATTATCGCGGGCGGCGACGGTGCCTTAAGAAAAGCTGTTGAGGGCGCGGAAGATCACTACGGGGCAGGATATAGCGATATCTCATCCCATCATATCACCGAGCTCGATAGCCTCATCGGTATATCGGTTGCTGGCGGTGCGCAGTACATTCTCGGAGCGTTCGCAAAGGCACGTGAGGTGGGTGCTTTGATCATTTCGCTATCCTCTAATGAAAATACTCCCATCGAAAAAGCCGCGGATATCAGCATCATCACCGACACAGGTGCGGAGGTCATAACAGGTTCAACCAGAATGAAGGCGGGAAGTGCTCACAAAATGGTACTCAATATGATTTCGACCGCCGTCATGGTAAAGCTGGGTCACGTATACGAAAACATGATGATCAACCTCCGTCCGTCAAACATAAAGCTTCGTGACAGAATGATCAGAATCCTTCGTGAAATAACCGATCTTTCCTATGACGAAAGCGAAAAGCTTCTTGAGAAAAACAACTTCAATCTCCGCCTTGCTTTAAGAAGTCAGGAAAACAACCATGAAGAAGATATCTGAAATTGTTCATGAAAACGGACGTCCACAGCTATGCATAAACGGAGAGATACAGGACGGCCTTGCGTACATCACCTATCTGACAGAAAACAACCGTTATGCCGATTTTGCAAAAGCGGGCTACCGTTTGTTTTCGTTTCCTGTGTTTTTTGGCTTTAATCATCTGAACGAATACTCGAGGCTTGACGTTTTCAAAAAAGGAATCTTCGATCAGGATGAGCCTGATTTCTCAATCTTTGACGAGGACATCAAACAAATTCTCAATGCCTGTCCCGATGCCTATATCTTCCCACGTGTCAATGTTTCGCTTTCTCGCGAATGGGAGCTTCAAAATCCGGACGAGCTGTGTGACCCATATCCCGACGGAATTCCGTCAAGAACGTCCTTTGCATCAGACAAATGGGCAGAGGAGGTAAAACGTGAAATCCGTGCATGGATTGCCCATATCCAAGAAAGCAACTATGCATCTCACATCGTGGGGTATCAGGTTGCGGGAGGCAACACGGAGGAGTGGCTTCCCTTTGATAAAAAGAATGGAATCAGCGGAACGCGATGCATAGAAAAATTTGCAAAGTATGCGGAAGCGAAAGGTATCCCCCCCTCAGAACCCACATTTTTTCGCTTTTATTCCGAGCTTGTTGCAGACCGTATCATCGAATTTTCTTCGCTGATCAAGCAATTGACCGACCGTCGTCTTGTTGTTGGAACATTTTATGGGTATACGCTCGGCTGTCCTTATCGAAGCGATGGACATCACGCTCTGCTTAAAATTCTGGAAAGCGAGGATGTTGACTTTATCTGCTCTCCCGTTTGTTATTCAAACACCCGCGCTGTCGGCAGAGATCATCCGTATATAACCACACTTGCCTCAATCAAACACCACGGAAAGCTTTATTTTTCCGAGAACGATACCAGAACACACCTTACGCGCGCGGTAAATGACATGGAGTGGTACAATAAGCCCATTTGGTTCGGACCCGACAAGGAGACCTCCTGTGACGTAATCAAAATGCACGCGGCAAGAGCCTTAATCAATGGGCACGCTGCTTGGTGGTTTGATATGTGGGGCGGTTGGTTCAGGGACGATACCTATATGACGCTTCTGAAAGATATTCGAGAGCTTTTTGAAAAAGAGCTCTTCCATTCCCATGCACTCGGTTGCGCAAACGGCTGTCTTCGTAGATGAAGAATCCTATGCGCTCGTATCTGATACATCCCTCACAAAGAATGTTTGCTACCGGATACGGGAAGCTCTCGGCAAAATGAGCGCCCCCTATGATATTTATCTTTCTGCCGATGCTTCATCTGTCATAGAGCGCTATAAAGCGATCATATCACTCGTACCGATCGAAACAGAGCATTCAAAACGGGTAAGGGAGCTTGCAAAACGGTGCGGCTGCGCACTGATCGAAATAAAAAATGAAAACTGTCATATTACATCCAACGAGTTGAGAACCTTTTTAAGAGGCGCGGGAGCTTGGATATATTGCGAGCGCGATGCCGTGATCTACGCAAACGACCGTTTTCTCTTCCTGCACACCGTGGAGGACGGAGAATATACTCTGAATGTTCAGGACGACGAGATGCTTGTCGATGCTTTCACCGGTAAGCCTTTTATTGAAGGGCAATATCTCAACGGGGGCAAAAGCTTTATTTTTGAGATCCGTACTGAGAATGTGTAGAAAAGAAAAATACGAGAACATTGAAATGTTCTCGTATTTTTTTGCTTCTCAAGGCGTATTTACATCAGAACTTAATGATACTTTCATCCCACATCGCGGGAGCCTCGTAGCCCATGAGGTTGACCATGGTAGCTGCTACGTTGGAAAGACCGAAGGAGCCGTTGTCCTCCTTGACGGTGTAGGCATCCTTGTGGAAGTTGTCGTAAATGATGCAGGGAACAGGGTTTAGGGTATGGCTGGTCTTAGCCTTGAAGTTGCCGTTCTTGTCTGCCTTGGGTGCGCCCGTCTTTTTGTCGATCTCGTACATTTCATCCGCATTTCCGTGGTCTGCGGTAATGAGAGCCATGCCGCCTACCTTATCAAGAACAGCAAGGATTCTTGCAAGCTGGAGATCCAGCGCCTCCATGGAGCAACGGGTTGCCAGAAGAGAGCCGGTATGTCCGACCATGTCTCCGTTGGGGAAGTTGACACGCAGATAGCGGTACTTGCCCGATTCCAGACATTCAATGAGCTTGTCGGTGATCTCAGCGCACTTCATCCAAGGTCTCTGCTCGAAGGGAACCACGTCGGAGGGAATCTCAATATAGGTCTCCAGCTCCTCGGAGAATTTTCCGGAGCGGTTTCCGTTCCAGAAATAGGTAACGTGACCGTACTTCTGAGTCTCGGAAATTGCCAGCTGGTTGACACCTGTATCAGCCAGATATTCACTCATGGTGTTGGTGATCTCGGGAGGAGATACCAGATATCTCTGAGGAATATGAAGGTCTCCGTCATATTCCAGCATACCTGCGTAAACCACGGAAGGAACACGCTTGCGATCGAACTTGTCGAATGCGCCTGCGGGAGCGTCAAATGCCTTGGAGATCTCGATGGAGCGGTCTCCGCGGAAGTTGTAGAAGATCACGCTGTCGCCGTCCTCTATCGTTCCGACGGGCTTGCCGTCCTTGGCAACAACGAATGCGGGCAGATCCTGGTCGATAACGCCGCTCTCTGCACGGTAGGTAGTGATAGCCTCCTCGGCGGAAGCGAAGGTCCTTCCCTCGCCCAGCACGTGGGTGTGCCAGCC
>JAFVRI010000241.1 GCA_017504335.1 Clostridia bacterium | reverse complement strand
CCATGATTGAGGATCTTACCAAGCAGATGAAGCTTGCTGCGAAGAATCTTGAATTTGAGCAGGCAGCATGGATCCGAGATAAGATTGCGGAGTTGCGCAAAGGAAAATAAACAAAGGAAGATTTTTATGGCAAAATCAATTGTGATACGCGGTGCGCGTGTCAATAATCTAAAAAATATCAACATCGAAATTCCAAGAGACAAGCTGGTCATTTTGACAGGACTTTCCGGATCGGGAAAATCTTCTCTGGCTTTTGATACACTTTATGCGGAAGGACATCGCCGCTTTGTGGAATCGCTGTCCTCCTATGCAAGACAATTCTTGGGGCAGATGGATAAACCCGATGTGGATCTGATCGAGGGACTTTCCCCCGCGATTGCCATCGACCAAAAAACCACCTCCAAAAATCCTAGGTCTACCGTTGGAACAGTTACCGAGATCTATGACTATCTTCGACTTTTGTATGCGAGAATCGGAATTCCTCACTGTCCCATATGCGGAAAGGAAATCCGACGTCAAACAACCGATGTGATCATTGATAAGATCATGGAGTTCCCGATAGGGGAACGCTTTATGGTTCTTGCGCCTGTTGTGCGTGCGCAAAAGGGAATGCACGAAAAGGTGTTTCAAAATGCCAAAAAGAGCGGATACGTCAGAGTGCGTGTAAACGGAAGCCTTTACGATATTTCCGAGGAAATTAAGCTTGATAAAAACAAAAAGCATAACATCGATGTGGTCGTTGATCGTCTGATTATGAAAGAGGATTTGAGAGCGAGATTGTCGGATTCGGTGGAAAATGCGCTTCGTTTGGCGGACGGTCATTTGATTATTGCTACGGTTCCGAGAAGTGGAGAGCCGAAGGAAATGGAATTTTCTCAAAGCTATGCCTGTGAGGAGCACAACATATCCTTTGGCGAATTGGAGCCCAGAATGTTTTCCTTTAATAATCCTGCGGGAGCATGTCCGCATTGCTCGGGACTTGGTGAGATGAGAAGAATTGCGGTGGACCGTTTGATCCCCGATGACCGTCTCAGCCTCAGCCAAGGCGCAATTGCTGTTAACGGATTTAAAACCTTGGAAGAAAAGAGCTGGAACGGCCCTTTGTTTTCTGCAGTAGGTGAACGGTTTGGATTTGATTTGGAAACCCCGGTATCTCAATTTTCCAAAGAGGCTTATCATGTGCTTCTCTACGGATCTGACCATGAGCTTTATGATGTGGAGCGTTGGTTTGGTGGAGAGTCTCATCGTCAAAAGACTCGATTCGAGGGATTGATTAAAATGATCGAGGCGAGAATCGCACAATCTGGCAATGATGATTATTACGATCAATTCATTGAAGAGGCGCCGTGTCCCGTTTGTAACGGAAAACGTCTCTGTCCTAATTCACTGTCCGTAACAGTAGGAAAAATCAACATTGACGATTTCTGTCGGATGTCAGTTTCCGATTCCTTGGAGTTTGTCGAGCAGTTGCATCTGGACGGCATGGAAAAACAAATTGCCAAGGAAATCCTGAAAGAGATTCGCGGCAGACTTGGATTCTTGTCCAGTGTTGGATTGGAGTACCTGACCCTTTCCAGAAAAGCTGGATCTCTATCCGGTGGAGAAGCGCAACGAATCCGTCTTGCAACGCAAATCGGATCTGCATTGGTCGGTGTTTTGTATATCTTGGATGAGCCCAGTATCGGTTTGCATCAAAGAGACAATTCCAAGCTGATCGAAACGCTGAAAAAATTGAGAGATCTGGGTAATACCGTCATTGTGGTTGAGCATGACGAGGAAACCATGATGGAATCGGATTACCTGATCGATATCGGTCCCGGTGCAGGCATTCATGGAGGCGAGATCATTGCCGAAGGAACCCCTAAAGTAGTAATGAGCAATCCAAAATCCATTACGGGAGCCTACTTGTCACGTCGCAAATTCATCCCGATTCCCGAGCAAAGACGAAGGGGAAATGGAAATATGCTTTCGGTTATCGGTGCAACAGAGCATAATCTGAAGGGAATCGATGTCCATATTCCCTTAGGCTGTTTTGTATGCGTTACCGGTGTCTCCGGTTCCGGAAAATCTTCTTTGGTTAACGGAATCATCAACCCAACCCTTGCAAGGGAATTGAACGGAGCCATCCGTTCTCGCGGAAAATGTAAAGAAATTCAGGGAATTGAGCATTTGGATAAGGTCATTGATATTGACCAAAGTCCTATCGGAAGAACACCAAGATCCAATCCCGCTACCTATACGGGACTGTTTACCGATATACGCGATCTCTTTGCGCAAACACAGGATGCAAAGGCCAAAGGTTATAAGTCCGGACGCTTTTCCTTCAATGTTCGTGGCGGAAGATGTGAAGCCTGTGAGGGTGACGGACTCAAAAAGATTGAAATGCATTTCCTTCCTGATGTGTATGTTACCTGTGATGTGTGTCGCGGCAAGCGCTACAACCGCGATACCTTAGAGGTGAAATACAAAGGAAAAACTATTGCCGATGTGTTGGATATGACGGTGGAGGAGGCACTCCTGTTTTTCGACGGGATCCCACGAATCAAAAATAAATTGAAAACCCTTTATGATGTGGGATTGAGTTATATCAAAATCGGACAATCCTCGACCACACTTTCGGGTGGAGAAGCACAACGTGTCAAGTTGGCTACTGAGCTTGCAAGACGGGGAACAGGAAAGACCATGTATATTTTGGATGAACCCACCACCGGCTTGCATACCGATGATGTAGCAAAGCTGATTCAGGTATTGCAGCGTCTTTGCGATGCCGGAAATTCTCTTGTTGTAATCGAGCATAATTTGGATGTAATTAAGACCGCTGATTATATTATTGACCTCGGCCCAGAGGGCGGTGACCAAGGCGGAACGATCGTTGCCACCGGAACTCCGGAAGAGATTTCGCAAATTTCCGGATCATATACGGGCATTTATTTGCATAAAATTATGAATATGCATTCCAATATGGAAAAAAGCTAATCTTTTTGTAGGAATTTTTCTTTTATATATTGACATTTGCATATTTATAAGATATAATATCCAATGTATCAAAATTATAATTTTCATTTGGAGGAAAGTAAAATGAAAAAGATTTTAGCAATTCTTTTGGCAGTGATCATGTTGTTTGGTGTTGTTGCAACCATGGCATCCTGCGGAAAGGACAAGAACAAGGTTAAGGTCTTCACAGAGTATGAGTTGACCGCAGAGAGCTACGCATTTGCAGTAGCAAAGAACAACCCCACCCTGAAGGCTGCCGCAAATGAGCTTTTGGCAGATCTGAAGGCAAACGGTGAGCTGGACAAGATCATCAACTCCTTCTTTGACGGAAGCGCTACCTTTGAGTATGCAAACCCTGTTTCTGCTGTACCTACCGGTGCTGACAGAGATAACTACCTGGTTGTTGCAACCAATGCATATTTCCCGCCCTTCGAGTATTACAATGGAAACAAGTTGACCGGTGTTGATATGAAGATTGCATCCCTGCTGGCTGAGAAGCTTGGCAAGACCCTTTATATCAATGACATGGAATTTGATTCCATTATTTCCTCTGTTAAGAATGGCGAATCCGATATCGGTATGGCAGGTATGACTGTCAATGCCAAGAGATTGGAGAGCATCGACTTTACCACCGAGTACTATACCTCCGCACAGGTTCTGATCGTTCGCGAGAACGATGAAGTATTTGCTTCCTGCAAGAGCGCTGATGATGTGATCGCAAAGCTCGGCGAGCAGAGCAAGGAATTCAAGGTTGGTACCCAGAACGGAACCACGGGTTATATGTTCTCTGCAGGTGATGAGGACTTTGGCTATGATGGCTTTAAGAATCTGACCACCAACGGATATACCACCGGCGCACTTGCTGTATTGGATCTGGCAAACGAGAAGGTAGATGCCGTTATTCTGGATAAGCAGCCTGCAATCATGATTGCGGAAAGCACCAATAAGTAATGAACGCATTTCAAATTTTTTATAGACAGATCATCGAACTGGAAGGTTATAAAAATGTTCTGACCGGTCTTACAAACACCGCTTTAATAGCGGTGTTTGGACTTTTGGTAGGTTTAGTTTTGGGATGCATTTTTGCAACTTGCAAGATTCTTCCTCAGAAGTCTTTGGTTTCTAAAATCCTTTCCCGATTCGTTGACGTCTATGTAGCAATTTTTCGCGGAACGCCTATGGTGGTTCAGCTTTTGTTGATCCACTTTGTTATTTTTCCCGCAATCGGTATTGATATTCCCTCGGTTGCTGAGGCAACGCTTGCGTTTGGATTGAATTCTGCCGCGTATGTATCCGAAATTATTCGAGGAGGAATTCTCTCCATTGATATCGGACAAACAGAAGCAGGACGCGCCCTTGGCTTGAACTATTTCCAAACGATGGTAAAGATTGTTTTACCTCAGGCAATTAAAAACGTGATTCCCACTTTGGGAAATGAATTTATTGCCTTGTTAAAGGAAACCTCCGTAGTCAGCTTTATCGCTGTTGTGGATATTACCAAAGCATTCCAAAATATTGCAAACAGTACATACGAGTATATGATTCCTTATATTGTATTGGCGCTCGTTTACCTTGTACTGGTGCTTGTGGTAACCGGAATAATCAAGCTCGTCGAAAGGAGGTTGCGTGCAAGTGATAAGCGTTAAGAATGTATATAAGTACTTTGGAAAGAAAAATGAAATCAAGGTTCTTACCGGTGTAAGCTGTGAAATTCAAAAGGGAGAACGAGTTGTTATCATTGGTCCTTCGGGAAGCGGAAAAAGTACGTTACTTCGTTGCATGAACCTTTTGGAGGAGCCTACTTACGGTGAAATTTGGGTTGGAGATCAGCTCCTTACTCCTGCGGACCCGTATTTGCATTTTGATGTAATCGAGGCATCCCGTACGTATCAGAAGATGGTACAGGAAAATGCGTCCGCCACCAAAGAAGAATTGATTCAGGAAATCAAACAGAAGGACCTTCTTCGCAAAAGAGAAGGAAGCGCATATAAGAAGGAATTAAAAAAGGTTGAAGCACAATACCGTATTGACATTAATCTTGCCCGTCAGAAAATGGGTATGGTATTCCAGCACTTTAATCTCTTTAACAATCTGACAGTACTTCAAAACCTCATGCTTGCTCCCGTTCAATTAAAGCTGATGACCAAGGAAGAAGCCAAAAAGAAAGCTCTTCAGCTTTTGGATCGAATCGGTCTTGCCGATAAGCGGGATGAATATCCCTCGAAGCTGTCCGGCGGTCAGAAGCAGCGTGTAGCGATTGCGCGTGCGCTGGCGATGAATCCCGAGGTGATGCTGTTTGACGAGCCGACTTCCGCTCTTGACCCCGAGATGGTAGGAGAGGTATTGGATCTTATGAAAGAGTTGGCCGCAGAAGGTATGACCATGGTTGTGGTAACCCACGAAATGGGCTTTGCCCGTGAGGTTGCAGACCGTATCCTCTTTATGTATGACGGTGTGATTGCAGAGGAAGCCGCTCCTCATGATTTTTTCGAAAATCCTCAGCATCCCAGATTACAGCAATTCCTGAAAAGTGTTCTTTAAACCAAAAGCTCTGTCGCAGTTGCGACAGAGCTTTTTTTATTCTTCAAAATCAAACAAACGAATTTGATCCGAAGCTTTTGCGGTGGTCTGCGGCTCATAACGAAGTCCCAAATGCTCGTATGCCAATCGGGTCACGCATCGACCGCGAGGAGTACGGCTCAAAAATCCGATCTGCAACAGATAGGGTTCATAAACATCCTCGAGGGTAATTGCCTCCTCGCCCACAGTAGCGGCAAGGGTTTCCAGTCCGACAGGTCCTCCATCATAGAACTTGATAATGGTCTCCAGCATTTTTCGGTCGGTATTATCCAGTCCAAGATGGTCGATTTCCAAGCGTTGCAGGGCAATGTTGGCGATCTTACTGTCAATACGGTCGTTTCCGTTTACCTGTGCAAAATCGCGTACACGTTTCAAAAGGCGGTTAGCAATTCGAGGGGTACCGCGGGAACGTGATGCAATTTCGTAGGCACCGTCATCGGTAATTGCAAAGCCAAGGATTCCCGCACTTCGAATGACAATGGTGGTTAATTCCTCGGGTGTATACAGCTCAAGCTTCAGCATCACACCAAAGCGATCACGCAAAGGGGTAGTCAGCTGTCCTGCTCTGGTGGTTGCACCAATCAGAGTAAAGCGGGGAAGGTCAATCCGAATGCTTCTGGCAGCGGGACCTTTTCCGATGATGATGTCCAATGCGTTATCCTCCATAGCGGGATAGAGGATTTCCTCAACCGAACGGGAAAGACGGTGAATTTCATCGATGAAAAGTACATCCCCCTCAGAAAGATTGGTCAAAAGCGCAGCAAGGTCACCTTGCTTTTCAATAGCAGGTCCCGATGTGACACGGATATTCACGCCCATTTCGGCAGCAATAATATTGGAAAGGGTGGTTTTTCCCAAACCGGGAGGGCCATAAAGAAGCACGTGATCCAGACTTTCGCCGCGGATCTTTGCCGCTTCAATATAGATCTTTAAATTTTCCTTCGCTTTTTCCTGACCGATATAATCCTCCAAGGTCTTGGGGCGAAGGGAAGGCTCGGTTGCGGTATCATCACGAGTATAGGAGGTGGTCATTATTCGGTTTTCAAAATCCAAATCTTCAGAAAAGTCCATCTGTCATATACCTCCTTATTTCATGATTTTTTTCAATGCCAAACGAATAATATCGTCAAGCTCCAATTTTTCGGTATCAATCGCTCGAAGAACACTGTGGGCTTCGTTTCTGGTATAGCCGAGTGCCATCAACGCATCTGCCGCATCGTTTAGCTTGGAGCTCTTTTGAGGAATCGATTCCAAATGAAGATCCGAAGCAGAGGAATCTCCGAGAAAATCCACAGATTTTGCGATCTTGTCCTTTAGCTCCAAAATAATACGTGCCGCGGTTTTGGGTCCAATTCCGTTGGCTTGGGCAATTGCTTTTTTGTCATCGTTGCAAATTGCGAGATGAAGCTTTGCAGGGGTCAGCTGTGACAGAATAGAAATGGCAGCCTTAGGACCTACACCTGATACGGTGATCAGAAGCTTAAAAGCATCCAGCTCCTCTTCTGAAGCAAAGCCAAACAATTCAATTCCGTCTTCACGAACAGCCAGATAGGTGTAAAGACGTGCCCTTGCATTGGATTCGGTGCTTGCTTTGTGCGAAAGTGTTCCAAATGTAGTTTGCGTAACGGTTAATTTATAGCCAACACCGCCGGCATCAATGACCGCAAAGGTCGGTTCAATTGCCGCAAGTGTTCCGCTGATATAATGAAACATGGTATCCTCCCTTTATTATGCTTGTGTATCAGACGGGTCGTTTGGATCAGAAGAGGGACCCTCCGCAGATTCGGAATCGGTTATTTCTTCCGGTAGAGCAATTGCATCATAATCCGAATCAAAATCATCCAATACCCATGCTTCTCCTAACAAAAGATTGCAGGATTCTTTTTTTGATTTCTTGCGCTTAATCAAAAGGGAATCGACGATCCAGATTGCAACAAACGAAAGAAGTCCAAAGCAGGAGATGATCAGACCACCGGATATGGCGGACGGACGGTATGCGATCGTCAGCTCATGCGCTCCGCTCTCTTCGATATCAAAAGCAATCAAGGCGTCCATGGTCTTATAGATTTTTATCTCTTGATTATCCAGATAAACCTTCCATCCCTCATCATAAGGAATCGTCGTTTGAATCATTTGATGATCTGTATCGGTATGAATGGTTCCCGTCAAGCAATCCTCGGTATAATTTTCGTCAACAAGGAACTGTGGACCGTTCTTTAATTCGTCAAAGGAAGCATCAAATGCTGTACGGTCGATATACCAAAAGTAATCGTAATGACGGTAAAGCTTCAGTGTGCCGGTTTTAAATCTCAAGGAAACAGTAATCTCCTGACCCTCATCGAACCAACCGAGAGAATAAATTGTGTTGGTATCTTTACCCAAATAGCTCTTTTCTCTTGCCTTAGTTTCGTTGTTGACCCAAAGCTCGCATTCGGTTGAAGCGCTGTTATAGGGATAAAAATAATATTCTCCACTGTATTTTGCAGTAAATGTGAAATTCACATAGGCTTGCTGATCGGATGTTTTTTGCTTATAAGTTGTAATCGTGGAGTTTGTAGTTACCGTAGCACTTTCGGTTTTAATTTTTAAGCCGCTGATGGGACGGAATACATCGCCATACCGATTGTGTCCTAACATAGTTTTCACCATCTTATTGAGACGGGAAAAATACGGCATTTTTTCCGAAAGATCCAAATTTTTAGTTTCGTCGGACACACCGTATGCGATCGAAAGCGCATAGGGGTTTTCATATGCCGTATAGGAGCCTTCGGTAAACATTTCATCATAATAATGAACCAGCTTTTGCGATCCCTTGGAATCGATCAAATACTTTACACCGAGCAGGGAATCGTTGACGGGAGTTCCGCCGCGGTATTGAGAAAGGTGTGAGCGGGCAGTATATCCCATGCGATTCAAGAATTGAATGGTTTCGGCATTCAGAGTTGAGGTGGAATTGGAAAGACCACGAATCCCCAATGCCATATTATCGTTATACTTTCTGTGGTTCAGCTTCTCCATGCGATAGAAACCGGAATCCTCGTCCTTTACTCGATCAACGATGGGACGGACATTGCTTAAAAATCCGTTGTAGCTGCTGTATTTGGAGTAAAGTACATCTCCATTGAATTGGTTCATACATGCAACCGAGCTACAGAATACTTCCACACAGACAATTGCCGCCAGAATACCGGTCATCATGTTTCGTCTCGCTTCGGTTTTGGCTCGGATCAAAAACATTAAGGCAGCCATGATGGCAACCGTTGCCAATGCGGTTAACCATACAGTCTCCAGTTGAAGAAGCTTGCTGTCACTTTCCACATAGGTAGAAAATTCAAGCTTTCCGCAAATCATCGCAAACAGGATGATAATGGCTCCGACACAGGCAACAAAGCGCTCGCCGACCTGACGGATATTTCCCAATCCCTTGTATGCCAACACCAAGAGGAAAAAGATCAGCATAAAGCTATAACGGTAGTTGAGCCAGTTTGGATTTTGGAAGCCGTGCCAGATCAAATCAAGTGGGCTGATAATAAAGCTGAAAACAAAAATGACAATAAACAGAGCGGATGCAATCTTTTCTCTGCCTTTGATTTTTTTTGTCAGGAAATACACGGGAACCAACAGTAGCATTAAAATACCGCAATATACATTGGGCAAGCCATTGGGACGAACCGTATCGTAAGATCCCGGCAAAAACTTCGTAAAGAAATCAAGAAGCTCAAATTTTGTTTTGAAGGACCAGTTGGGTGTTGAAAAATCGTTCTTTCCAAGCCCCAAGGAATAATACGCACCAAAAATGATAACAGCCGAAATTGCCAATGCCAGCAGAGAAAACAGCGCAATACGCCCAAGAGAACGAAGGGTATGCGCACGTTCATTGTGCGGATTCAGTGTTTCCTTAGAGTTGGCAAGCAAATAATAGAAGAAATACAGAGCAACGTAAATACACACCATGTATCCGATGTAATAGTTGCTCATGACAGTCAGTGCCAATGAAATGACAAACAGCTTATATCTGTGATTTTTAATGAGCTGTTCGATGGAATAGGTCAGGAGCGGAAGCCAGATTAAGGCATCCAACCACATGATGTTGTTTTGATAGATCACAGAATACGCGGAAAGGGCATACAGTACGGAGAAAATGATGATCGAAAGCTTTTGGGGACGCGTCGAATTTTTGTGCAGGTAAAATCCAAAGGTAAAACCACAAAGCCCCACTTTGATCAGAATAATGACCAGTAAAGCCTCGAGAATTCGGGATTGCGGGAAGAGCGCAACAATATAAGACAGGGGGCTTGCCAGATAGTAGGCATACATTCCCATAAACTCCCCGCCCAAGCCGCGGAAAAACGTATACAGAAAGCTTCCTTCGCCGTAAACAGTATTTCTCAAGGCTTCGTAGAAGTAAACATACTGACCGTTAAGATCCAATACGAGAACCGAACCGTCTCCAAAAGGATACAGATTTCTGGTGAGATACAGGAGATACATCAGAACAGCGGGAATGATAAAGCAAAGAAGCAGATAAGAGCCCTTAAAAGCCAAAAGCTTCTTTTGTGGTTTCTCCCAAAGGTCGCACGAAGAGAAGCGACGGAAGGGAGATGTTGGATTCTGATTAAGATCGACTTGTTTCATTTGCTTCTCCTTTCTCATCCTCTGCATGTTGAATCCGTTTGGTTGCCTTTTCCAATTTAATCCGATCGATTACCATATCATGATGACAGCCCAAGCAAATCATGCGGATATCGCTTCCTACACGTAGAATCTCAAATTGCTTTGATCCGCATGGATGCGGCTTTTTTAATTCCAGGATATCATGAATTCTAAATCTAATAAATTCCATACACCTAACCCATTTTAACTATGATATACTATTTTACCACATTATCAATATTTTGTAAATAAGTATTCAAAATTTTACAAACAAATAAAAATATATTTGACTTTAATCTTTGTTTGTGATATAATTAAGATTGACATATTGTCGGAGGTTAGCATGATTATTCTTGGAATCGATCCCGGGCTGGCAATTGTTGGCTGGGGCGTCATTGACTATAACGGATCACACTTCAAAACCTTGGGATACGGTTCAATTGAAACGCCTGCAGGTATGGAAACCGAGCAACGTCTTTCTTTGATTTTTGACGGTATCACCCAGTTGATCAATCGGTATCATCCTGAGCATATTGCCGTAGAAGAATTATTCTTCAACACCAACCAAACCACCGGCATTCGCGTGGCGGAAGCACGCGGTGTCATTATTATGTGTGCCTATCGGATGGGCGTAAAAGTGTTTGAATATACACCATTGCAGGTCAAGCAAGCAGTGGTTGGCTACGGAAGAGCAGAAAAGAAGCAGGTCATCACCATGGTTACCATGTTCCTGGGGCTTTCCAAACCGCCTAAGCCAGACGATACGGCAGACGCATTGGCAATTGCGGTTTGTCATGCGCACTCCGGTACATCAAAGCTTGCGGATTATTATAACAAGAAATAAAAGAGGAACGATATGTGGATCGCTGATCAATGGAAGGATTATGAATTACTGGATGCAATGGGTGGTGAACGCCTGGAGCGTTGGGGACAATATATTTTGCGCCGTCCGGATCCTCAGATTATCTGGCAAGGGCAGAAGAATCACCGCACATGGGATATGGCGGATGGTATTTATAAGCGCTCCTCCAAAGGCGGCGGCGGATGGATCAAAAGCGATCTTCCCGCTCAATGGAATATCAGCTACGGAAGTTTGAAATTTGTCTTAAAGCCGATGGGCTTTAAGCACACAGGTCTTTTTCCCGAGCAGGCTGCTAACTGGGATTGGTTCTCTGAGCTGATTCGATCTGCAAACCGTCCGATCAAGGTGCTGAATTTGTTTGCATATACCGGTGGGGCAACCATTGCCGCAGCCGCAGTAGGCGCCTCCGTTGTTCATGTAGATGCCGCCAAAGGAATGGTAGCACAGGCAAAGGAAAATGCTGCGCTTTCCGGTCTTGGCAATGCGCCGATCCGATATATTGTCGACGATTGCAAAAAATTCGTCGAAAGAGAGCTTCGCAGAGGAAATCGCTATGACGCGATCATTATGGACCCTCCATCGTATGGACGGGGCCCTTCTGGCGAGGTATGGAAGATTGAGGATTGTGTGGATGATCTGGTTACTCTCAGTGCCAAGCTTCTTTCGGATTTTCCTTTGTTTTTCCTGATCAACTCCTACACGACCGGACTTTCTCCCATGGCAATGCAATATATTCTCGGAATCAAGGTTGCATCAAGGTATGGAGGTCACATGGAAGCGGGGGAGTTGGGCTTGAGAGCCACCTCCTCCGGATTGGCAATTCCCAGCGGTGCCAGTGCCCGTTGGTACATGTAAAGGATATGGAATGGACGGAATCATGAACGAGCCTTATATCAAAACAGAGCATTTGTCTTATCAATACGTCGGCGAGGAGGATGGCGGTCATCCTGTTTTGCGAGATGTCAGTCTTTCTGTCCAACGCGGTGAATTTGTGGCGGTATTGGGACATAACGGTTCAGGAAAATCCACATTGGCGAAACTTCTGAATTTGATTCTGACCCCAACATCCGGTATGATTTTCATAGACGGCAAAAATATTACGGACGAAAATCTTTCCGGCGAAGAGCTTTTGAGCATTCGAAAAAAAATGGGAATGGTGTTTCAGAACCCGGATAATCAGCTCGTCGCAACAATCGTGGAAGATGATGTTGCCTTCGGGCCCGAAAATCTGGGAATCCCTCCCGAGGAGATCCGTCAAAGAGTCGATCGGGCACTGAAAGATGTTGGTATGTATGAATACGCGACACATGAGCCGCACCGTCTCTCGGGCGGTCAGAAGCAACGGGTTGCCATTGCTGGAATTTTGGCAATGCATCCCGAATGTGTGATTTTCGATGAATCAACTGCAATGCTGGATCCCATTGGCAGAAAAGAGGTCATGGAGGCAATCCTTCGCCTGAGAGAAGAAAAGGGAATGACGGTACTCATGATCACGCACTATATGGAAGAGGCCGTCCTTGCAGACCGAATCATTGTTTTGAATGAAGGGGAGATTCTTTTGGACGGAACTCCCGGCGAAGTATTTGAGCAGGAACACATCTTACAAGCCTGTGGGTTGGCGGTTCCGCAATGCACGGAGCTGATCCACCGACTTCGGGAGCATGGAATCGAGTTGAACGGTTCCTGTGTTTTTCCCGAGCAATGTGCGCGAATGCTCGCACAATCTTTGAAATAAAAAGGATTTTTAAAATGTCGGAAATTACGTTGGAGAATCTTTCGTATTACCACGGAAAGGATACTCCGTATCAAATTAAAGCATTGGATCAAATTTCTTTGACCATTCCTCATGGAATCGTTACCGGCCTAATCGGTCATACGGGCTCCGGAAAATCAACCTTGGTTCAGATGCTCAACGGACTGTTAAAGCCTGACAGCGGTCATGTGTTGATCGATGGAAAGGACATATGGGAGCAACCGAAAAAAATCCGTGACGTTCGGTTTCGGGTTGGATTGGTTATGCAGTATCCCGAATACCAGCTTTTTGAGGAAACTGTTCGTAAGGATATTGCTTACGGTCCCAAAAACATGGGGCTTTCCGAACAGGAAATCGAAGCACGCGTATTGGAAGCCGCCGCATTTGCGGGAATTTCAAAAAATCTTTTGGATGAGTCTCCCTTCGATCTTTCCGGAGGTCAAAAGCGACGGGTTGCGATCGCGGGAATCATTGCCATGAGGCCCGACGTTTTGGTTTTGGACGAGCCTGCTGCGGGATTGGATCCACGAGGAAGAGATGGCATCTTCCAAAACATTTTGCAATACCAAGCGGAAAGCAATACGACGGTAGTCATTGTCAGCCACAGTATGGAGGATATGGCACGTTATTGCGACCATTTGATCGTCATGAATGAAGGAAAGCTCTTTATGCAGGGCGACCGTGATTATGTATTCTCCCGCTCGGATCGATTGACAGAAATCGGCTTGGATGTTCCTCAGATCACCAAACTGATGATCCAGCTTCAAAACATGGGAATTGATGTGGATGGTGGAATTTACACGGTAGAGCAGGCCAT
>JAFVRI010000240.1 GCA_017504335.1 Clostridia bacterium | reverse complement strand
GCGAACCCTTCGGGTTCTTGCTTTGGGGCGAACGAGTTCGCCCCAAAGTTCGACTCCGCTTTCACTTCGCTCAGGATGACGTACGATTTTATGTGTGCGTGGGTTGCCCTTGTTTTCTCGGGACGTCCTCGACGTCCCGAGAAACAATCGCCAACCGATTCCTTCCTGTGCGTATCCTTCTAAGGAAAGGCTACTCCCCAAAAAAGTCGAAAATAACCTCAAAAAAAGAATTGCAATTTGGGGGGAGATATGCTATAATGATTTTGGAGAAATCCCAAGGAGGTGCGTAATGGACTACAAGATCTTTGAATACGACCCCGATCTTTTGACCTACGAGCGAGACATTGCGCTTCGGATGGAGAATTACCGCCGAAAGCATAAAGAACTTGTAGGGGAAAACGGATCTCTTTGTGATTTCGCCAACGGCCATGAATATTTCGGCTTTCACAAGACCGCCGACGGCTGGTATTACCGTGAATGGGCACCTGCCGCGGAGGAGGTCTATCTGACGGGAGACATGGTCGGTTGGCGATGGCTGGATCTGAAGCTGACTCCGAAGGAAAACGGTATCTTTGAGATCTTTCTGCCCGGAACCGATTCTCTGTGGGACGGTTGCCGAGTGAAGGTAATCATTCGTCACGGAGGAGAGCTTCTTGAACGGATCCCCCTTTACATCCGTCGGGTGGAACAGGATCCCGTCACCTGCGCATTTTGCGGTGTGATCGTGGACGAGCCGACCTACGTTTGGAAAAAGAAGAAGTTCCATCCGAAGAAAAATCTTTACGTGTACGAATGCCACGTGGGCATGGCGCAGGAGACCGAGGGGATCGGTACCTATCGGGAATTTGAAGAAAAGATCCTGCCCCGTATTGCCGATCTGGGGTACAATACCTTGCAGATCATGGCGATCATGGAGCATCCTTATTACGGTTCCTTTGGTTATCAGGTGTCCTCCTTTTTTGCCGCCTGCTCCCGATACGGCACACCCAACGAGCTGAAGTCACTCATTGACCATGCGCACAGTCTCGGCTTGGCGGTGCTTTTGGACGTGGTACACTCTCACGCGGTGAAAAATACCGTCGAAGGTCTTGGTGCCTTTGACGGAACCGAGACGCAATTCTTCCACGAGGGAGCAAGAGGCGACCACCCTGCGTGGGGAACCAAGCTGTTCAATTACGAAAAGAACGAGGTCCTTCATTTCCTTCTGTCCAATCTGAAATTCTGGATGACCGAATTCCACTTTGACGGATTCCGCTTTGACGGTGTGACCTCCATGATCTATCACGATCACGGTCTTGGTGTATCCTTTACCGATTATTCCAAGTATTTCTCCATGAATACCGACATGGAGGCACTGACCTATCTTCAGCTTGCCAACGAGCTGATCCGAGAGGTGAATCCCGAGGCGATCACCGTGGCGGAGGATATGTCCGCCATGCCCGGTATGTGCCTGCCCATCGAGGAGGGCGGCATCGGCTTTGACTACCGCTTGGCAATGGGTATGCCCGATCTCTGGATCAAGCTTCTGAAGGAAAAGCGGGACGAGGAGTGGAATATGTGGCAGATCTGGCACGAGCTGACCAGCCGCCGTGCGGGTGAGAAATACATTGCCTATGCCGAGAGCCACGATCAGGCGCTGGTGGGGGATAAGACCCTGATGTTCCGTCTGTGCGACAGCAGGATGTACACCGACATGTGCAAGGAAAGCCGAGACCCCGTGATCTTGCGGGGCATGGCGCTGCATAAGATGATCCGTCTGGCGACCCTTAGTATGGGTGGCGAGGGATACCTGAACTTCATGGGCAATGAGTTCGGTCATCCCGAGTGGATCGACTTCCCGAGAGAGGGAAACGGCTGGAGCTATTTTTACTGTCGCAGACAGTGGAGCCTTGCGGACAGTGAAGTGTTGAAATACGGATATTTGCGGGAGTTTGACAAGCAGATGCTTGCCCTTGCCAAGCGGTATCGGATCTTCTCACACCCCGCCCGTGCGCTCTTTATTGATGAGTATGCGCAGATCTTGATCTATGAGCGGGGCGGCATGATCTTTGCCTTGAACTTCAACCCCCACCGATCCTTTGAGGGGTATTATTTGCCTGTGCCCGAAAAGGGTCGCTATCGGGCGGTGTTCTCCACCGACCGCGCGGAATTCGGCGGGGAGGATCGGATCTCCGAGACCTATGTTTACACAGCGGAGCGACATGTGGATGGCGTATGGAAGCTTCCCATCTATCTCCCCGCAAGGACCGCGCTTTGTATGGCAAAGGTAAGAACATAAATTTGGGAAACCATGAAAATACTAATAAAAAAACAAAGGAGAACTGTTATGAAAACCAACAAGTATGCAGGAACACAGACCGAAAAAAATCTGATGGCTGCCTTTTCGGGGGAGTCCGAGGCAAGAAACAAGTACACCTATTTTGCCTCCAAGGCAAAGAAGGAGGGCTTTGAACAGATCGCCGCGCTCTTCTTAAAGACCGCTGACAATGAGAAGGAGCACGCAAAGCTCTGGTTCAAGGAGCTGGAGGGTATCAGTGATACCGCCGAGAATCTTGCCAATGCCGCCGCGGGCGAGAACTACGAGTGGACCGATATGTACGCGGGCTTCGCGAAAACCGCCGAAGAGGAGGGATTCACCGATCTGGCTCGGAAATTCCGCATGGTTGCCGCCATCGAGAAGCACCACGAGGAGCGCTACCGCGCACTTCTGAAGAACGTAGAGACCGCCGCTGTCTTTGAAAAGAGCGAGGTCAAGGTTTGGGAATGCCGCAACTGCGGTCATCTC